>JBILCF010000112.1:0-8983 GCA_044353325.1 Chitinophagaceae bacterium
TCAAAATCCATCCATTTTCTGAAGCTTTAACTTCTTTAACACCACAATTTTCAAGCAATTGAATCAATGAATTTGCTTTGACTTGTTGTATTAAAAAATCATCAAAATGGATTCGTTTGGAAATAAAGCCAGCTACTTTGGATTGATTTGTATTTAATCCAAATGACAATTTAAGAACTTCCAAACTTGGAGCAATAAAATTAATGCCAGCACTTTCTACTTGAATATCGCTGTTGGCAAAATCGGTTAAAATTCCGTGATCTAATTTGCGCAGAATATCGACACACTTAGCACTGAGCGCATCACCGCAAACTTTATCGCGCGGGAAAGTTTCTTTGTCGAGCAATAGACAAGGAATGCCTGCTTTGGCTAAAAACAAAGCTGTTGTAGCTCCACCAGGACCAGCACCGAGAATTGTTATTTTAGATGAAATTTTTTGCATCGGAAGTAAAGGTAAAACTACAAGATAGATTAAAACATAAAATATAATATTTAAAGTTCAAAAAGAATAAAACAATATTCATTTTTACCTTAATTTCATTAGAGATTTTATAAAAAAATCCTGACGCTTATGAATCAAGCTTTGCAACTCAGGTAGGACTTGACCCCGTCTTGTCAGCAAACTGACGAGACTGCACACTGGATTTTAAGCAAAAAAAAATCCTGACTCTCTAGAATCAGGATTTGTACCTCAGGCGGGACTTGAACCCGCACGGACATTGCTGCCCACAGGATTTTAAGTCCTGCGTGTCTACCAATTTCACCACCAAGGTATTTGGTAAAAAATAAAAATCCATTCTAAAAAAATGGATTTTGTTGGAGCGAAAGACCGGGCTCGAACCGGCCACCCCGACCTTGGCAAGGTCGTGCTCTACCAAATGAGCTACTTTCGCGTTTAAAAATTGTATTAAAGAACTTCGTTGGGAGTGCAAATATAAATACAATTTCTAATTTTCAAAATATAGATTTGAATTTTATTTCAAACTATACTTCCTAGTTGATTAAAACCCTATTAAACAGCGTATTTGAACTATTAATTTATTGTCCTAAAATCCAAGCAAATATCAACGGCGCTACGATTGTTGCGTCACTTTCAACTATAAATTTAGGTGTATTGATATCTAATTTACCCCATGTAATTTTTTCGTTAGGTACTGCCCCACTATAGGAACCATAAGATGTAGTAGAATCAGAGATTTGACAGAAATAACTCCAAAATGGCACATCGTGCCACTCTAGATCTTGGTACATCATAGGTACTACACAAATAGGAAAATCTCCAGCAATTCCTCCTCCAATTTGGAAAAATCCGACTCCTTTGCCTTCGCTATTGTTGCGATACCAATCAGCCAACCATACCATATACTCGATACCACTTTTCATCGTAGTTGCTTTCATTTCATTCTTTATAATGTATGAAGCAAAGATATTACCCATGGTACTATCTTCCCATCCTGGACAAACTATTGGAATGTTTTTTTGTGCAGCAGCCAACATCCAACTGTTTTTAGGATCTATCTCATAATATTGTTCCAATACACCACTTAACAGCATTTGATACATGTATTCATGTGGAAAAAAACGCTCGCCTTTATCGTCGGCATCTTTCCAAAGCTTATGTATATGTTGTTGTAAGCGTCTGAATGCTTCTTCCTCAGGTATACACGTGTCTGTAACACGATTATAATGATTCTCTAGTAAATCCCATTCGTCTTGTGGACTCAAATCGCGATAATTGGGCACACGCTTGTAATGAGAATGCGCAACCAAATTCATGATATCTTCCTCTAGATTCGCACCTGTGCATGAAATGATTTGAACTTTATCCTGACGAATCATTTCTGCCAATGATATGCCCAATTCAGCAGTACTCATGGCACCTGCTAAAGTAATCATCATTTTGCCCCCTTCTAATAAGTGGGTTTCGTATCCTTTAGCAGCATCCATCAAAGCAGCAGCATTGAAATGTCTATAATTGTGTTCTATAAATTGTGAAATAGGTCCTTTGCTCATTATTCGTGATTTGAGGTACAAATATATTTGTTCATATTGAGAAGTAAGATTATTTTTTCAAGAAAGAATACAGCAAATAAAGCTATTTTTGGAGCGGTGTCAACATTCAACAAAAATATCCTTTACAGTTATTCCACACAAATCGTTGTGGTCTTGTCGAACTTTGCCTGCTCCATACTCGCTGCTCGCATGCTTGGAAGTGTAGGACAAGGCCAACTGGGTTTATACACTAATTTCATGGCCTTCTTAACCTTACTTGTAGGATTAGGCATTCCTTCGGCCTTAGTTTTTTACATTGCTTCAGGAAAGCTCAAACGAGAACACGTTTTTTCTCTACTTTTGGCAGGTACTTTTATTCCTTTAGCCTTGATAGGTTTTGTCTTGTTTATTTTACACCAATTAGGTTATTTAACTATTTTTCTACCTGAGTTTATACTTTCATCTGCCACATGGTTGTATGTTCTAGCCGCTCATTTATGTTTCATGATTTTCAATTCCTTATTTCAAGCCATACTCCAAGCCGAAAACGAATTTAAAAAATCTGGCATCATCTCAGCTGTTGGAAGTCTAATTTTGGTAATAGTTTATGCATTAAAATACTATAACATACTTGACCATGATATCGAAGCTATCCATTGGATTATCCTTGGCCTGCTGTCAGTCTCTTTAGTACAAATTGTGTTTTATAAGTTACAATTATTTGCCGTGAATCCTATTTATTTCCAACTTCACAAAATAGACTTTACCAATTTAAAACCCATACTAATGTTTTCTGGACTAGCATATATGGCCAATTTGGTTCAGTTTTTAAACTACAAAATGGATGTTTGGTTGATCAACTATTATCATCACAATGACAGCATGATAGGTATATATGTGTTGTCGGTTTCTTTGGCACAGTTGATTTGGTTATTGCCTGGGGCTCTTCACACAGTTTTATTCTCATTTATCTCAAGTACAGAATCCATGAAATTTAAACTAGCTAAAACGCAACAATCTGCTTTTCGATTATTGATTTATGGCATTGTTGCAGGTATTTTGGGGTATTTGTTATCTATTTTTATTGTTCCTTCACTTTATGGAAAGGATTTTTCTTCAGTCTCTTCAATTATACTCATATTATTATTTGGAATTGTACCTATAGCAAGCGCCTTAGCAATAAGTGCTTTTTTTGCAGGTATACAAAAAATAAAAGTAAACTTATATGGATCAATCATAGGATTAATTGTTTGTTTGATTTTCGATGTTTTACTTTTACCCAATTATGGCATTAAAGGAGCCGCTTGGGCAACGGTATTTTCATACAATGCTACCGTATTGTACTACGTCTATATGTTTTACAGATATAAACAAAAGGCCTTATCTTCGCGAAATTAAATCATGACCTATAATCCATCAACATATTGGAACGATATATTCAAAGATGGCGTGAACGCACAAAGTGTTTGCTATCCTGAATGGCCATTGAGTTATAATCACTTCTTGCATAGACAACAATTAGAAACGTTAGAACACATTTTACAACAAGAAAATATTGATTTAAAAAATAAAAAAATCATTGAAATTGGACCTGGAGCGGGCTTTTGGACATCTGTATTTCAACATTACAAAGTCGTTTCCTATACTGGTATAGACATCAGCAAACCATCTATTGAAAATCTTTCGGCCCAATTTCCAAATTACAATTTTATACATGCCGATATAGGAAAAGAATTGTTTAGTAACCACCATTTACCGAAAGCAGATATCATTTTTGCCGCGATGGTTTTTTTACACATTACAGACAATTCAAAATTAAAATATGCTTTTAAACAACTCAATGAGCTTCTTTTACCTGGCGGAAAAATTATCTTTTTAGATGCTATAGTTACAAAAAAAGTATTTGGAAATGCTAAAAGTCAAACCGACGGGCCTGAATTCAACGAGCAATTTCACAATAAAATACGCCCAATTGAGCTTTACAAAAGCATTGCTAAAAATCTTTCATTATCCTTAAACACCATAATTCCTGCATTTAATACAAGTCAATACTGCTATGATTTCAACAGCTATTTAGGCTACGTAGTTTGGGGTAAGGCTTTTTATTGGATACACCGAAAAATCTTAAATCAAGCTAGTGAAAAAACTGGTCTTTTGTACGCCAGAATACAAACTAATTTAGATAACATTATAACTAAGATTTTTAAAATGGGCATGTCGAGCAAATGGATTATTATGAATAAAAACTAACTTTGAATTTATTTTTTTCTTTTTATGAATACAACCAAAACTATTCTGATTACTGGCGGTGCAGGCTTTATTGGCTCGCATGTCATACGTCGGTTTGCAACGAAATATCTGAATTACAAAATATTAAATTTAGACCTTTTGACATATGCAGGGAATTTAGAAAATCTGAATGATGTGGACCAATTACCTAATTACACTTTTGTAAAAGGAGACATTTGTGACAGCGAATTATTGGAACAACTTTTTGAACAACATCATATAGATACCGTTATCCATCTTGCTGCCGAATCGCATGTCGATCGTTCTATTACAGATCCATTGGCTTTTGTGCGCACAAATGTAATGGGAACTGCTACCCTTTTAAATGTCGCTAAGAAATTTTGGCATGGCAACTATGACGGAAAACTTTTTTATCATGTTTCTACTGATGAAGTTTATGGGAGTTTGGGCGAGACAGGCTTTTTCTATGAAGACACTTCTTATGATCCTCGAAGTCCATATTCTGCAAGCAAAGCTGGCAGCGACCATTTGGTGATGGCATTTCATCACACCTATCATATGCCTGTGATAATTAGTAATTGTTCTAATAACTATGGCCCTAATCACTTTCCAGAAAAACTCATTCCACTTTCGATTAATAATATATTAAATCAAAAACCATTGCCTATTTATGGCAAAGGAGAAAATGTTCGCGATTGGCTTTATGTAATAGACCATGCCATCGCAATAGATAAAATTGTGCATGATGGAAAACTAGGCGAAACCTATAACATTGGTGGACATAACGAATGGACGAATATTGATTTGATTCGATTATTGTGTGAGCAAATGGATTTAAAACTCAATAATCCAAAGGGAACTTCTGAACAATTAATCACATTTGTAACCGATCGTGCTGGACATGATTTGAGATATGCCATTGATGCTTCAAAACTTAAAAACGAACTAGGTTGGGTTCCATCTGTCACGTTTGAAGAAGGCTTGTCTAAAACAATTGATTGGTATCTAGAAAACAAGGAATGGCTTGAACATGTAACTAGTGGAGCGTATGCGACATATTATTCTAAGCAATATGGTTTAGGGGTTTAGAGGTTTAGGGGTTTGATAGTTGAAGGTTTCAAAGTTTGAGGTTTAAGTGTTGAAAAAAAATAATTCTAAAAAAAAAAATATGAAAATCTACTCTTTCGAAAAATTAGAATGTTGGCAAAAAGCAAAGGAATTAACTAAATGGGTTTACAATATAACATCGACTTTCCCATTAGAAGAAAAATTTGGGATTACCTCACAGATGAGGAGGGCAGCAATATCTATAGCTTCTAATCTTGCTGAAGGCACCTCAAGAAAATCTAAAAAAGACCAAGCTAGATTTTCAGTCATTGCTTACAGTAGCACAATTGAATTGTTGAATGATATGATTATTGTATTTGAACTAAATATTATTACAAAAGAAATATATGAAACCGGCAGACAATTAATTGAAGAACAAACTAAATTAATAGCTTTTCTCCATAAATCACAAGAATAAAAATTTATACAATTAAATCTAAACTCTAAACTTTCTAAACTCTCAAAACAATGAAAGGAATTATACTAGCCGGCGGATCTGGCACTCGATTATACCCTATTACAAAGGCAATTTCAAAACAATTAATGCCAATTTACGATAAACCAATGATTTACTACCCATTGTCTGTATTGATGATGGCCGGAATCAATGAAATATTAATCATCACAACACCTGAAGATAGTGCACAATTCAGCAGATTACTTGGAGATGGACAAGAGATTGGATGTAAAATACAGTATGCAGTTCAAGAAGTACCTAATGGATTGGCTCAAGCATTTGTAATTGGCAAAGAATTTATTGGTTCCGATAGTGTGGCTTTGGTACTTGGCGACAATATTTTTTATGGAAGCGGTCTAGGGCGTCAACTTCAAGCCCTTCGTAATGTTCAAGGTGGATATGTATTTGCCTATCCTGTTTCAGATCCAGAACGATACGGTGTTGTAGAATTTGATGAAACAAAAAAAGCAATTTCCATCGAGGAAAAACCTTTGCAACCTAAATCAAAATATGCTGTTCCAGGTCTTTACTTCTACGACAATTCAGTTGTTTCTATTGCTGAAAACATTGCACCGTCTGCGCGTGGAGAATACGAAATAACCGATGTAAACAGAGTTTACCTTGTAAAAGGACAATTGCATGTTTCTATTTTGGACAGAACTACTGCATGGCTGGACACCGGAACGTTTGATAGCTTACATGACGCATCAGAATTTGTACGTGTAATAGAAAAAAGACAAGGAACTAAAATAGGCTGTATAGAAGAAGTTGCATACAGAATGGGCTATATTAATGAAGAAAAACTGTTAGAACTGGGTACGAAATTGAAAAAAAGTGGTTATGGTGAGTATTTATTGAATTTACCCCTATAATATAAAGATTTTTTTAATTATTTTCGCCCTTTAGCTATGGAGAATAATTATTATGCACATCCCACTGCAGTAGTTGATGAGGGGTGTTTAATTGGGAATGGAGTTAAAATTTGGCATTTCAGCCATATTATGCCAAATTGTATAATTGGCGAAAACTGTAATATTGGTCAAAATGTTGTCATTTCACCTGAAGTCGTTTTAGGTAAAAATGTAAAGATTCAGAATAATGTTTCAATTTATACAGGAGTCACCTGCGGTGATGATGTTTTTTTAGGCCCTTCATGTGTATTTACAAATGTGACCAACCCAAGAAGTGGTGTAAATCGTAGAGGTCAGTACGACAAAACTCACGTTGGTAATGGTGCATCTATTGGAGCGAATGCTACAATTGTTTGCGGTCACGATATAGGCGAGTTTGCATTTATAGGCGCTGGTGCTGTAGTAACTAAAAACGTACCTGCTTATGCTTTATTAGTTGGAAATCCAGCGAAACAATTGGGTTGGATGAGCGAATATGGTCACAGACTTCAATTTAATAAAGAAGGCTTAGCGATTTGCGAAGAAAGCAAACAAGAATACAAACTAGAAAATAACTTAGTAACAAGAATAAAATAATCATGGGAAAAATAAAATTTGCCGTTATCGGTTGTGGACATATTGGAAAAAGACATGCTGAAATGATTTCTAGAAATGAGGAATCAGAATTGGTTGCGTTAGTTGACGTAAAAGCAAAAGACAAATTAGGCATTGAATCCTATAGTGTTCCATTTTTCTCATCAATTGAAGAATTATTAGCTTCAGACATTGCAAAAGAAATAGACGTTATTAATATTGCTTCGCCTAATGGTTTTCATGCTGAACATGCATTACTAGCATTAGAAGCCAAAAAACATATTGTTGTTGAAAAACCAATGGCGCTCAACAAGCAAGACGCAGAAAAAGTAATTTTCAAAGCATTGCACGTACACAAGCAAGTCTTTGCTGTGATGCAAAATCGCTATAGTCCTCCAAGTGTATGGATTAAAGATGTCATAGAAAGTGGCAAATTGGGTAAAATTTTCATGATGCAACTTAATTGCTATTGGAATAGAGATGATCGCTACTACAAAGCGGACAGTTGGCATGGCAAAAAAGACTTAGATGGCGGTACGTTGTTTACCCAATTCTCTCATTTTATTGATTTAATGTATTGGCTGTTTGGCGATATCCAAAACGTAAATTCAAGATTTGCTAATTTTAATCATAGTCATTTGACGGAGTTTAAAGAAGATAGCGGTGTTATCAATTTTGAATTTGTCAATGGCGGATTAGGTTGTTTAAATTTCTCAACTTCAATCTGGGATAAGAACCTTGAAAGTTCAATGACCATTATAGGTGAAAATGGCAGTGTAAAAATTGGTGGTCAATACATGGACAAAGTGGAAGTATGTCACATAAAAGACTATACAATGCCTGAGTTAGCACCTACTAATCCAGGAAACGACTATGGCGCTTATAAAGGAAGTGCTGCAAATCATCATTATATCATTGAAAACGTCGTAGATGTATTGAAAAATAGAGCAACGATAACCACAAATGCATTAGAAGGATTAAAAGTCGTAGATATTATTGAGCGTATGTATAATTAATCTTTTAGACTGTGAACAATAAAGCTGTCAATATTTTATTGCTTGTCATATCACAAGCTGTCAATGTTGTCATACTATTTATATTCACTCCTTATTTAGTTAGAGCGTTACCAAAACATGTATATGGGTCCTACTCCCAAGTAATTTTTGTAACAGAATTCATCAGTATACTTTTCTCTTTAGCAATACTACAAGTTGCTATGATGATATTTTCAAATACTGTAAACAAACTGAACGATAGTTTAAATACAGTTATTCGTTTTACATTTTTTGCAGGACTTACAGCCATGGCAGTTTCATTTTTGTTTTCATTTATTGCTCCTCATTTATTTGAAAATGAAATGCTGGGTCCATTATTAAAAATTTTTTCAATCAGTTTAATTGGATCAAAACTTAACCTTGTTTTAAATCAAGCATTGATAAGGATTGAAAAAACAAAATCATTGATGCTATTGTCCATACTCTCTAATTTTATCAAACTTGTATTGGCTGTAATAGCAATTAGGGTATACAATTCTATTGAAGCAATGTTATTAGTTTATGCGATAGAACCTATAATGAGTTCAATTACTCAATTATTCATCCTTAAGTCTAATGGATATCTCAAAGGCAAATACAATCCAACTATACTTAAAGAAATTTTCCAAGTAGGCTTTCCGCTATATATAGTAGAGATA
>JBILCF010000113.1:0-8959 GCA_044353325.1 Chitinophagaceae bacterium
TTGAATTACCTAAAAAATACACTTTTACAATTGAATTAAATGAAAACATGGATTTCATTGGTTTAATAGGATTGAACATAGGTAAAGAAAAATATAGAAATGCTGAAGTGTGGTTTAAGTTTAAACCATCATATTGGAACCAAGGATATGCTACAGAAAGTCTGAAGCAAATCATTCGCTTTGGTTTTAACCAATTAAATCTTCATAGAATTGAAGCAGGATGCGCTATAGAGAATATTGGTTCATTTAAAGTATTAGAAAAAGTAGGCATGTTGAGAGAAGCCCATACACGACAATTATTGCCCTTAAAATCTGGTTGGTCCGACAATTATGGATACGCAATATTGTCTACGGATATTACAAACATGGACAAGTATTAATTAATATCAGTAAAAACTATTTATATCATCATGCCATAAATTTGAATAGTAACTCATAAGACACTCTAAAAACTAAAATATTATATTTATATGAACGGAATTTTCTGCCTAGAAGGCTTTTGGTACGGCGATCATAGAGATACTACGTCTGTTCACCCTGTACTTGAACTGATTCATCGAATCAATGGCATACACTTTGTCCATCATCGATGCGGGACTGTTGAAGAATTTCAATTTTCAATCAAACGTTGGAAAACGAAATCATTCCATAAAAAATATCCTATTCTATACCTTGCTTTTCACGGCAACAAAGGCTTAATTAAAATAGGCAACAAACAAGTGACACTTGATGAACTTGCTTTGATACTCGGTACCAAGTGCGAAGGCGTGGTCATTTACTTTGGCAGTTGTGAGACTATGAAAATTGACAACCGCAAACTCCAAAACTTCCTTGAAAAAACGAGGGTACTTTCCATTCTTGGATTTAAACAAGAAGTCAGTTGGATAAGGTCAGCTTCCTTTGATATTCAAATGTTGAGTTACTTTTTAGAAAATAAATTTGATTCCATAGGAATCGAGAAAATATATCAAGATATCCAAATCAATTGTAAAAGCCTCATCAAAGAATTGGACTTTCGCATGGAAATCAATGAAAAAATATGTTTTCCGCCTAAACCGAGCCGAAAAGTAACCAAGCAGGCAGCTCCATCAGATGTTTAATAGTTTCAAAACAAATCATTTCTTCATTCCATTTTGCAGGTCAATTTAAACATGTTCTACCTTAAATCTTAGGATATAATTTTTCCCCTTTGATGTCCATTTTAGAAAGTATAGGTAATAGCTTTTTAGTAATTTCAAGTTGTAATGTTTCAAGCAGTTTCCGCTTTACAAAATGTCGATGTACAACTAACCCTACTGCCCGAAAAGGTACTGGCGATACGAAGTGACTTAAATGCATTTTTTCGGCCTCCGAAAAATCTAGGGCAGCCAAATAAGGCAACAATGTCGTCGCTTTGTTTGCTTTGACAAAACGTAACAGACTATCTATAGAGCCTGCCTTGTATTCAAAATTCAACTTCGATCCTAGTTGCAAATTATCTTGGTCGCACAGTTGCAGTACCTGCGTTCGCATGCAATGTCCTTCTTCCATCAAACACATATTTTTCCGTTTCACTTTTTGAACTGTCATATTTCCTTTAGCTACTTGGTCTGCGTCAAAAAACAAAAATGGTTCATCGTATAATTTCACTTCCAATATTTCACTATCATGCAAGGGCAATGAAAGTATGCCGATATCCAACTCGCGCGATTTTAATTTACGAACAATTTCAGTCGTTGTTTCTTCCCTTACCTTGATGGTCAAATTCGAAAATTTAGATGCAAAGTCTTGCAAAAACAATGGCAATAAAAATGGCGCTATCGTGGGTATCACAGACAAAGTCAAGGTTCCAGATACTTCGCCTTTGACCTCTTTTGTCAATTCTTTGAGTTGCTCGATATTGTTGGCAATTATTTTGAGCTGTTCCAGTATTACCAAGCCTTCATTGGTCAGTTCAACTGGCTTTTTTTACGGTCAAACAATTTTATACCGATCTCTTCTTCAAACTTCGAAATCATAGTACTGAGCGTTGATTGGGTTATAAAACATTTTTGCGCTGCAAGTTCAAAATGCTTGTACTCTGCTACTGCTAGGATGTATTGAAACTGATGTATGTTCATCTATTTTATCAATGTATCTATTTAAAATATCGTTTTTGCCAAAAAAATATAACATATACTTTTGTTGAATAAATCAAGTATTAAAAATAAAATACAATGAAAAGAATACTATTATCCCTAACTTTAGCATTATCATTTAATCTAAACGCACAAGACAAAATGGGAACCACAGGTAAATGTCCATTTGGACACGACAGCGAAAATGCCACTGCAAGCACCACTTCAAAAGCTTCGCAAACAACACCCAAAGTAATGTCAAACAAAGATTGGTGGCCAAACCAATTAGATTTGAGTTTGCTACGAAAAAACTCGCACTTATCGGACCCAATGGGCGCCAACTTTGAGTATGCCAAAGCTTTTAAAAGCCTTGATTACCAAGCTTTGAAAAATGATCTAAAAGCATTGATGACTCAATCTAACGAGTTTTGGCCAGCCGATTTTGGCAATTACGCTGGTTTGTTTATACGCATGGCTTGGCACAGTGCAGTGCAGGTACTTACCGTTCTGGTGATGGTCGTGGTGGTTCACGCGCTGGACAGCAACGATTTGCACCTTTAAACAGTTGGCCAGACAATGCCAATTTAGATAAAGCACGCAGGCTGTTGTGGCCTATCAAACAAAAATACGGCAACAAAATATCGTGGGCTGACTTAATGATACTCACTGGCAACGTAGCCTTAGAATCCGCAGGATTTAAAACTTTTGGATTTGCTGGAGGTCGAGAAGATGTATGGGAACCAGAATCAAATGTGTATTGGGGTTCCGAATCAAAATGGCTCGACGACAAACGCTACACAGCCGAACGTCAACTCGAAAATCCATTAGCTGCAGTACAAATGGGACTCATTTATGTCAATCCCGAAGGACCTAATGGCAACCCCGACCCCGTATTGGCAGCCAAAGACATACGCGAAACTTTTGGACGTATGGGAATGAATGACGAAGAAACAGTTGCATTGATAGCAGGCGGACACACGCTCGGCAAAACGCACGGTGCGGCAGATGCAAAACATGTAGGCGAAGCACCCGAAGCAGCTAGCATTGAGCAACAAGGGCTAGGATGGAAAAGCGATTACAACACCGGTAGTGGCAAAGATGCCATCACATCAGGTCTAGAAGTTACTTGGACTTCTACTCCAAGCCAATGGAGCCAACAGTTTTTTAAACTACTCTTTAAATACGAATGGGAATTGACCAAAAGTCCAGCAGGCGCACATCAATGGGTTTCTAAGACCGACGATTTAATTATTCCAGATGCATTTGATGCAAACAAACGACACAAACCTTCTATGCTCACCACAGACTTATCACTTCGATTTGATCCAGTTTACGAAAAAATTTCACGCGCATTTATGGCTGATCCCGAAGCTTTCAACGATGCATTTGCTCGAGCTTGGTTTAAACTTACGCACCGCGATATGGGACCCAAAACCACTTATCTTGGACCAGAAGCACCTTCAGAAGATTTGATATGGCAAGATCCAATACCAAAGGTCAACCACACACTTGTAAACGCTACAGAAATTTCATCTTTAAAAACAAGCATCTTAAACTCAGGCTTGACTATCAGCGAAATGGTCAGTACGGCTTGGGCTTCGGCTTCTACCTATAGAGGTTCCGACCGCAGAGGTGGTGCCAACGGTGCTCGTATCCGCTTGGAACCACAGCGCAACTGGAGTGTGAACAATCCTGCCCAACTCAACAAAGTACTCAATACCCTCGAAAAAATACAAAATTCTTTCAACAACAATCCTAAAGGAACAAAAATTTCGATGGCAGATTTAATTGTACTAGCTGGCAATGTAGGTATAGAACAAGCAGCCGAAAATGCAGGAAAAACTATAGAAGTGCCATTTATGCCAGGACGTATGGATGCTACACAAGCCCAAACCGATATTGCTTCGTTTCAGTTACTTGAACCACAAGCCGATGGATTTCGAAACTACATCAAAACACAATACACCATACCGACAGAAGCCCTACTTGTTGACAAAGCCAAATTGCTCACATTGACTGCGCCCGAAATGACTGTTTTGCTCGGAGGTATGCGCGCATTACAAACCAATTTCGACCAATCCAAACATGGTATATTTACCAATACACCACCGCAACTCGACAACAGTTTCTTTGTCAAACTACTAGAAATGGGCACTAACTGGAAAGCTAAAGACGACAAACAGGAAATATTTGAAGGCCGAGATACCAAAACCAATCAACATAAATGGACTGCAACCCGCGCCGATTTGATATTTGGATCCAATTCCGAACTCAGAGCCCTAGCCGAAGTTTATGCGAGTGCCGATTCCGATGAAAAATTTGTGCAAGACTTTGTAGCCGCGTGGACCAAAGTCATGAACTTAGACCGATTTGACATCAAGCACTAATTCCTAAACTGAGCCTTAAATCATACAAAGCAAGCGTTTGCAACTAAGCCAAACGATTGCTTTTTTTTATTTAAAATAAATGACATTCGGAGCCAACCTGCAATACAAACTTCATCTACTTCTTGCTCTCGTTCACGTCTTTTTGTACGTGACGATATTAAGGCTATCCTTCATCTACACTCTCTTTATTAAGCTGATTAAATACAAATGCACTCAAAACTTACAAGCATATAACTATTGAATCCTTCGCTGTGAACGAAGGCTTATTTGATTTATTCGTAAAACGAAGTTATATTCTCTTCCGTACCAACAATACATTGCATTTCTTTTCCATCAGTCGACGATTGGGGCATTTGCCATGGATAATCTATACATAGGTACCCATAGGTTGGGCTACGCCTTTAAATTTACCCTCCCAGCTGAAACATTCATCGCGGGTTTCGAATTCTAACTGTCCTCAACGGTTGAAAGTTCTCTCTTATTCTCTCAATTAATTTGTCCACTCAAAGGTAGGAACTCCAATTTAAAGAGAAGTTAGAATAGATATTATTTTCAAACTAATTCCTACTTTTATGATTAGTTATATTCTCGTTTAGTCTCTTAAAGATAATGCAATTTAATTTTTGGTATTCTACATATCCGATTTTTTAAAAAATAAAAAAAGCCGCAGTTCCCTGCGACTTTAAGCTTTGTAAAAAGCATGAAAAACTATTTTGTAGCTGAGATATTCAAAGTGATTTTAACTTCAGGATAAATAAATTTATCTCCTAAAGATTTGTCGTTACCATAGAATAACCCCCATTGCGTACGATCGATGTTGAAATCAGCAGTTGTTTTCAATCCAGCATCAGTCAAATCTACTTTTGCAGGGAAAGAAACGTTTTTAGTACTATCTTTCAAAGTTAAGTTACCACTGATTTTGTGTGTAGTATTTGCATCGCCTGTTACAGCTTCGCAAGCTGTAATTTCAAATTTAGATGTTGGATATTTTGTTGCTTCGAAGAAGTCACCAGACAATAAATGTCCTAACAATTTACCCATATAAGCAGTGTCTTTATCAGTCATTTTCATAGAATTGATGTCTATAGTAAATGAACCTGAAGTGATGTTACCATTTTCAACATTTACATTACCATCAGTCAATTTGAAATCGCCTGTGTGCGTTCCAACTGGTTTTGTACCCAAAAATGATACAGTACTGTTTGCAACATCTACTTTGTAAGCAGCACCTGTTGCTTTAGCAGCTTCTTGTGTGTCGGCTGTTTTTACTGTTTCTCCTTCTGGAGCTGATTGGCAAGATGCCATGAAAGCGATTACCGCTAGAGATAAAATTGTTTTTTTCATGTTTTTATAATTTTGATGCAAACATAGTGAAAATATTATATGTTGTAACATATATTTTCACAATAATATGTTATTACTTGTGAACAAATTATGATGTGTTATATGCTAGTTTACTCGTTTTGAGAATTATCTTTGCGCTCTAAAATTTAATCGCATGCAAGAAAATGGAATGAAGAACCCATCGGCAAATCTAACCTACATGGGCATAAATCCTTCGAAAGTCAATTGGAATTTATCACCTGAAGAACTTACTAAACAAACTGTTGAATTAAATCAAGGTACAATTACTGATATGGGCGCTTTAGCTGTCAATACGGGTAAATTTACCGGCCGATCGCCAAAAGACAAACTGACTGTAAAAGACGCTATGACTGAAAATAGCGTAGATTGGAGTGATATCAATATCGCCATTTCACCTGAGCATTTTGATAAATTATATGCAGATGTAACTGCTTATTATGAAGGAAAAGAATTGTGGGTAAGAGACGCATATGCATGTGCAGATCCAAAACATCGTTTAAACATTCGTGTAGTAAATGAATATCCTTGGGCTAATTTATTTTGCTACGACTTATTTTTACGCCCAACTGAAGACGAAGTTAAAACTCAAACTCCTGATTGGACCATATTACAAGCACCTGGATTTGAAGCAGATCCTGCAGTGCATGGCACTCGCCAAGGTAATTTCACAGTCGTGAATTTTACTAAAAAAATCATCTTGATAGGCGGAAGTGCTTATACAGGTGAAATGAAAAAAGGAATATTTGGTGTATTAAACTATATTTTACCACACGAAAAAGGTGTATTGAGTATGCATTGCTCTGCAAATGAAGGTGCTAACGGTGATGTTGCTTTGTTCTTTGGGTTAAGTGGAACAGGAAAAACAACTTTAAGTGCTGATCCTAATCGCAAATTGATTGGAGATGATGAGCACGGTTGGGATAAAGGTTCTGTATTTAATTTCGAAGGTGGTTGCTATGCAAAATGTATCGACTTGACTGCTGAAAAAGAGCCCGAAATATTCAATGCTATCAAACCAAATGCATTGGTTGAAAATACAAAATATTTTCCTGGAACCAATACAGTTGACTTTGCAGACTGTAGCATCACCGAAAACACTCGTGTTGCTTACCCTATCAATCATATCAATAACGCCAAAGAACCTAGCATAGGTGGCGATCCTAAAAACATATTTTTCTTAACTTGCGATGCTTACGGTATCCTACCTCCTATTTCTCGTTTGAGCAAAGGACAGGCTATGTATAGCTTCATCAGTGGATATACTGCCAAAGTAGCTGGAACAGAAGTTGGTGTTACAGAACCACAAGCAACTTTCAGTGCATGTTTTGGACGTGCGTTTTTACCATTGCACCCTACAAAATATGCTGAATTATTGGGTAAAAAATTAGAGCAACATCCAGATGTAAAAGTTTGGTTGATAAACACTGGTTGGAGCGGTGGTCCTTATGGCGTTGGTAATCGTATGAAATTGAGCTTGACTCGTGCTATGATTACAGCAGCTATGAATGGCGAATTGGACAATGTAGCCTACGAAGCACATCCAGTTTTCGGCTTCAATATGCCAACGACATGCCCTAATGTACCTTCTGAAGTATTGATTCCTGCAAATACTTGGAGCGACAAAGAAGAATACACACGTAAAGCCTACGATTTGTCTGCAATGTTTGTGAAAAACTTTGAAAAATATGCAGCACAAGCAAATGAAGAAATCCTTGCAGCAGCACCTAAAGTGATGCAAAACGCTTAAAATATTTCCAACTAAACAAACCGAAAAAGACCATTCGAAAGGATGGTCTTTTTTTATATAGTAGTGATTAGCAATACCTTTATGTGTTAAAATACCTACAAATCAATTTTCATCTTATGGATTTTTAAATTATTTATACTCTCTTTGAGAAATGAATTATATGACCATTTCTTTCTTAGTGCTATTTCTATCAAGTTGCAATGAAATCCAGCAACAAGCTATCAAACACGACATTGTGGATGCGCCAATCAATTCAACCATAGTACAGACGAAAGGACAAACCATATCAACCCGTTTTACGCCTCCTAAAGGTTTTACAAGGCAAGAAGCATCTCCTAATTCTTACTCAACTTTCCTTCGCAACATCGAACTCAAACCACATGGCACTTTGGTGCATCTATACAATGGTTCAGAAAAACACAATAAAGTGGCAGATGCAGTGCTTCGATTTGATGTTGGCAAATCTGATTTACAACAATGTGCCGATGCTGTCATGCGTATAAGATCTGAATATTTATTTAATCAAAAAAAATATGAAGCAATTCATTTCAATTTCACCAATGGGTTTAGAGCAGACTTTAAACGTTGGCAAAATGGCGAACGAATTTCTGTTAAAGGAAATACATGCAGTTGGGTCAAAAAGGCAAAGTCTGATTCTTCTCACGAAACATTCCGAAATTATTTGGACATGGTATATTCATATGCAGGTTCATTGTCTTTATCTAAAGAACTACAGTCTGTTGATGATTTACAATCAGTTGAAGCAGGAGATGTATTTATCATAGGTGGTTCGCCGGGTCATGCCGTCACTGTCATGGATATTGCAGTCAATAAATCAGGAGAAAAAGTATTTATGCTTTCGCAAAGCTATATGCCTGCACAAGATATTCATGTATTAAAAAATTTAAACAACCTTAATATTTCACCTTGGTATAAAGTGAAAGATATCAAAGATGTTCTCGATACACCAGAGTATACCTTTGAACCAAATAATCTTATGCGATTTAAAAACTAATTTCCACAACTAATTTAGGCCAGCCAATCCATGGCATTGTCCCAAAGTAATTTTGATTTTTGTTCTTCAGCCAATGATAGACTTTCTATCAATTCACCAGGACGATGTTCGCCCAATGGAAAAGGATAATCACTACCACAGCATATTTTATGTTCGCCAACTGTTTTGAGCAATAATTCAAAAGCAGCTTCATCATGTACTAAACTATCTACCCAAAACTTCCCTAAATATTCGCGTGGATTAATTGGGTTGTCGATAGCACATAAATCGGGTCTAACTTTAAACCCATGCTCTACCCTTCCTACTGTAGCAGGAAAAGAACCGCCGCCATGAGCAAATGCAATTTTCA
>JBILCF010000248.1:0-2926 GCA_044353325.1 Chitinophagaceae bacterium
CAAATGCACGAATAGAACCTTCGATAGTGCGTATCAAAGCTTGCATCAAGCTTTTATCGTCCACAAATTTGAAGGCTACATTTTTGATGGATTCCTCTTCATGGTTTAAAACAGCATAAAGCAACATGGATTTAAAGTTAACATTGGCTTGATCGAGTGTAATGGCCTGGAATTGCAATTCTACCGAACGGTTTTGAATTGAAATACGACGAAAAATTTTCTCCAAAAAGGGTATTTTAATGTTTAACCCTGGACGAGCTACACGACGATATTTTCCAAACATCGTTATGACCGCTATCGTTCCTTGTTGTACAGTGTATATTCCTGAGAATATAATTGCGAGTATGACTAAAAAGAAGATTAGTCCTGATGATAAAAAAGGCATGGTTTGTAAGTTTTAGATTGTAAATATAACAGATTCTTTTGTACGTAAGAAAACTATTGTATGAGCGGTAAGTTTAAATCTTTTTATATCTAATATTGAATTACGTGATCAACTTATATTCAACATTTTATCTCTATCAGTTGTTTCAAATCGTCAATTAGTAGTTCATCTTTCACATCTATTCGTTTTCCCGACCTTCAGCGTTTACTTTACTCATTTTAAGTTTCTTTTATTTTAGTTAATATATAAGCCAAACTTTTACATTTAATCCATGATGAAAATGATGTAATATGATAATTCCATAATTAAATAGTTTTCACTTGGTGTATTTTTTATAATTGTAAAAAATCAAATTAAATTAATAATAAAAAACCAACAGCATTTCTACTGTTGGTTTTATTTTTTTTTATCATTATTGACCTTATCTCTTGTCTATACCTTCATACATTAAATCGCCATTAGCGGCAAACAATGAAAAAGTTTTATTGTTTTGTTTAAGGTTCATGCCTTCAAACAACCACTCGTTTTCACCGCCTGTTTTTATAAATAACATTGAGGCATCCGTCGAAGGAAGAAAAACTTCAGCTTCTTGGTTTTCATCAAGGCTTTTAAAAATAACAAATGCCGAAACTGACTGGTTTAATTCCGGTAATTTTGGATCTAAACGAATACCTTGCTCAAACAATCTTATGCATTTGGCTTGAAGGGAAGAATAAGTATATCCAGCCGATGCTTTGCAGCCGTGATCGTCGGAATCATTACCAACGATTTGTTCCTCACGAACTTCTTCTTTTTTAGCTTCTTGTTTAGAAGAAGAACTGCCTGATGTGTTTGTTTTTTTGCTTGTAGAGCAAGATGCTAAAAACAACATTGCACTTAAGAGAGATAATGTAATCAGTTTAGTACTTTTCATGATGAATTATAAATTTGAAATGATTTCGTCAGCAAATTCGCTGGTTTTGAGTAGGGTAGCACCCTCCATTAAATTGTGAAAATCAATGGTTACTTTTTTATTGCGAATGGCTTTGCCTACGGCATTTGTAATAAGTTCTGCTGCATCGTTCCAGCCCATATATTCGAGCATCATTACACCACTTAATATTACAGATGAAGGATTCATTGAATTTGTATTTGCAAAACGTGGTGCGGTACCATGCGTGGCTTCAAATACGGCATGCCCAGTGTTGTAATTGATATTTGCTCCTGGTGCAATACCAATACCACCAACTTGCGCAGCTAATGCATCACTGATATAATCTCCATTGAGATTCAATGTCGCAATGACGCTATAATCTTGTGGTGCAAGTAAAGCTTGTTGTAAAAAGTTGTCTGCAATTGCATCTTTGATGATGACACGACCACCTATACCTGCAACTTTCATTTCTTCGTTAGCTACAGCTTCTCCGCTTGCTTTTTTCGTTGCTTCCCATTGATTCCACGTATATACTTTGTCGCTAAATTCGCGTTCAGCCAATTCGTAACCCCAGTTTTTAAATGCACCTTCGGTAAATTTCATGATATTCCCTTTATACACGATAGTCATTGAAGGCAATTTATGTTTAATGGCATGTTCTATCGCAGCTCGTATTAGGCGTTCGCTACCTTCTTTGCTGACTGGTTTTACACCAAATGAGGTTGTTTCGGGGAATCTAATTTTTTTGACACCCATCTCATTCACTAAGAAATCCAGCATTTTTTTTGCTTCTGGGGTTCCTGTCATAAATTCAATACCTGCGTAGATATCTTCCGTGTTTTCGCGAAAGATAACCATATTAACTTTTTCAGGATGCCACATTGGAGAAGGCACACCTGTAAAATATTTTACCGGGCGTAAGCAAACAAAAAGATCCAATTCTTGACGAAGAGCCACATTAAGACTGCGTATACCGCCACCTACTGGAGTTGTTAATGGCCCTTTGATAGATATTAAATAATCTTTGAAAGCTTGCATAGTTTCGTCAGGCATCCAACTTCCTGTTTCGTTAAAAGCACGTTCGCCTGCAACGACTTCTTTCCATTCTATTTTCTTTTCGCCATTATAGGCTTTTGCCACAGTAGCATCAAAAACTCTTACGCTAGCGCTCCATATATCTGGTCCAATGCCGTCGCCTTGTATAAATGGTATAATAGGATGGTTAGGAACTTGTAATACACCATTTGCGCCCATTGAGATTTTTTCTGCCATAGTTTGTTTTTTAAATTTTGCGCAAAAGTAAGGTTTGAATCTATCATTTTAAAATGATAAAATTCTAAAGATGCTAATTATAAATAGGTGCTAAATTTCATTCGTTAAATGAACACATACCAAAGCATTCTATCGAGGTAAGCACCCCATTGTTTAAGACTTTCACGCAATGATTTTTCGAGTTGTGCGTTATTTTTCTTTTCTCCTTTAGTTGGTGCTACAAGTTCTTTTTCCGTAGGAAGATAGTTTTCAATTTTGGTAGCAAAATAAGTTGTGTTTAAACGTGGCATTACAACTCCAAGTATCATACCTGGCAAACCGTTGAATCCTTCTGGTCCTCCCATCGTAGTAATGCC
>JBILCF010000114.1:0-8951 GCA_044353325.1 Chitinophagaceae bacterium
CCTTTAATATAATTTGATTGATGATGTCATTTGCTCGTTCTTTAGTATCTGTTAAAACTCCGATTTGATGTATCATGTCGTTCGCTTGTTGCAATGAATTGATATCACTAATCCAAACAGGACAAAACTGAATCAACAATTCTATTTGTTCACGTTCATTTTCTTCTTTATTGGCAAGAATTAAATCTGGCTCTAAAGATTGAATAAGCTTAATATTTAAATTTTTGGTACCTCCTACTCGTTGCTTTGTTTTAAACCAATGAATTGGATGGATACAAAACTTAGTAATTCCAATAACTTCTACATCAAGCCCAAGGTCGTAAAGAAGTTCTGTTTGCGATGGCACAACCGAAACTATACGATTTGGCTTTTTGTAGGTACGTACTTCTCTATTGAGTTGATCGATCACCAAAATGTAATTTATATAAAATTAGAATACTAAATGAAAAGACTAAATCGAGAGGAAACAAAATACTACCTAGAGCTTCGCCAAATGCATTGTGACCAAAAAATAATTTGATAGCAATTTCTAAAAACATCAACATAAAATATGCAAACGCACACCATCTCTTCTTAAAATAAATACCAGTCCAAGCCAATGAAAACAACAATAAACCAAATGGATAGGCATGATTTAATGTCCAAACTGTATAGTCAGAAAACATGGTATAAAATGCCCAAAAGGTAGCGGCAATATGAAAAATTAAAATTCCAAGTACAATAAAAGGTGAAAATTGTTTCAAAGTTTATGAATCGTTTTTAGGTAATGAATCAACTAGTATAGGTTTAGGTTGTCGTTTTGATTTGGATTGAAAAAGGTCTGAAAATTGGTTGAATAGTTTACGATATGACAATCCCATACCGCCTTTAGTAAAGTTTTGTGTACCCAACTCTAAGTTATTCGTACTGTTGGTTCTATATGCAGTAGCTCTAAATCGGCCATCTTCTGATATCAGAAATTGTGCTTTAAAATCACCTCCAATAAAATTACTTGATGTTTTGCCATTCGCATCTCGTCCCACATCCAAACTGTTTCCAAAATCAATAATCACTCTATCATTAAGCAAACTTCCAGATACATTCAAAGAAAATTGATTCGTATTTAATGCATTTAAATTATCCGAAGTTGCATTGACATTTTGATAGCCTAAATTCAATGAAAAGTTTTTTAAGCCAGTTACTTTTTGAAATAAATTAGTAACTTCAGATGATAATGCACTGGATACAACATCAGAAACAGTCGACAATGAACCACTTCTATATGCAGAATTGGTAATGCCGTCTGAAGCTTTAAATTCGCCTAAAATCAACAAAATACCTGATTGCGAAACCAATTCTTTTTCGTCGTTTTTAATCTGTTCCAACTTAGTGTAAGCTGCAGTTCCTACAGCTTTATTATCTGGTTGGGTGATATCAAATTTAAAATCGGGTTGTGCTAAAGATCCTTTAAGCATTAAACTAATGTAGGTTGCATATTTACGTTTAGATTCACTTTTATCTGCTTCATCCAAATTGGCGTACTGATCGCTAATCAAAGGATATAATGGTAATTGCTTGGGTAGTTTATAGATTGCTTTTACATCAAGCGATGCATTTAATGCATCACCACTCCAGGTAATTTTACTATTCTCATCGATAGCGAATTCGCGGGGTATCAAGCCCCTAAAATTAAACAAATATTTTCCTTCGGCAATGACATAAGTACCAAACATGTTAATTGAATTGCCCAAATCTACATTGAGCTTAATTGCGCCATTTCCTTTCGCTCGTATTTCTTCCCCAGTATTTTGATCCAAGATTATAAACACTTCAGCATCAGGTGTAGCATCAATATTCATATTGAGATTTAAATAATATGGTTTTGTATTTTTTTCTTCTTCTTCATCCTGACTTCTACCAATTGTTGCAAATTGAATATAATCATAAGTGGACGCATCACCAGATGAATTAATGGGTAGGTGAAATTGAGAACCTTTAAGCGGTTTGGCGTCTACATCTACCGTTAAATCATCAATAGGGCCATTAATATTTACATTGACTTTGGCTGAAACATATCCATAAAACAAATCATTTTCAAATGAACGGGTATTCAAACAAAGTAAATCGGGCGACTTAACGGATAGATTCAAATTAAAATCGCTAAAGTTTTTGTGTGATATGTAGCCTTTGATAATCCCACTATAATTACCCGACCGTTCATCATTGAGTACTATATCACTGAGTTCAATTTTTTGGTTATTAAACTTAAAAGTAGCAAAATTCATTCGATAAGAGGTGCCTAAAAAAAGCACTTTCAAATTGACATTTTTAATATCTATAATACCTGACACTTTGGGGTCGTTCAAATTTCCGTCAATGTTTACTTTACCAGTAGCAATGCCGTCTAAATTAGCGATATAATCTCCAATAAATTGTTCCACAGGAGTAATGTCAATCCGATCAAGCTCAGCAACAATATTAATTGAACTATCTTTTACATTGACAGAGCCAGCTAGTTTTGCATGACTAGAACCTTGGGTTATACTTGTCGTTTTATTGACAATCAATTTCTCATTATTGATGTCATAAATAGCACTTACATTAACAAATCCTATGGTGTCTTTATTAAATAATACATTATTGGTAGAACTAAAATCTGTAAAAATTGTTGGATTATTTTTATAGTCTGCTAATATAATATCACCATTTATACGACCATTGATCAATATATCTTTCATTTGCAATAATGAAGAAGCACCTGCCAAATCTAACATTTGAAAATTTGCTATTATATCTTCTGTTTTATTGTTTTTAGTATTGATCGTAATTTTTTGTGCACCACTTTCAATAATAAAATCTCGAATTATAATGTTGTCTCCAAGTACAATATTATGATTTGAATACAATTGCCATTTGTCATTTTTAATACTAATCGAAGATGGTAAAACGTTGACAAAAAGTTGATTGTTCGATGCATTGGCTTTACAATTTAAAGAAGCCTCTCCTAGTATATCATTGATACTTTGAGATGTAATGCTCAGTGCAGCAGTATCATTCGCCATGGAAGAGTTTAACTGAAAAGATGGCACTATAACATCATTATTGTAGGATACATTTCCACCATTTGCAGTCAAATCAAAACTTGTAAAATCCCCTACTCCGACGACAAATAAATTACGAACCAAAAACTGTTGGTAGCCAAACTGCAAGATGTTGGCATCCATTGTAAATCGTTGTGCTTTGGTATTTAAATCTCCAGATAAACTTATGTTTGAAACTTCATGAAAATCAGGTGCAAATATTGCAACCAAAGAATCAATTGCTTTTAGTTTTATATCAAATGTAAATGCTTCCTCTTTATACTGTTTGGGTTTGTTAATGTATTCAGGTAAATAGTGATACAAATAAAGTTGAAACGAATTGGACAATTCAGAAATTGTAAAATCTCCCTTTAACTCAGCATCTGCAATACTACTGGTTAGATTTAATGATTTCATCCCATTTATTTCGTGCGATTCGAGTAATAAATCTTCTAGGAAATAACTTCGGGTTCCGTCATCTATCGTTAGATTTTTTAATTTGGCACTTCCAATGAAATGATCAATGTCATTGCCTGTAAAATTCATGGTTACATAACCCGAGCCAATGATGGGCTGTTTGGTTAATCCTAGTTTTTGAAAATTGACTTTTAAGAATCTTGAATTAAAATTATAAACTGGATCCTTACCACTCAAATCGAGCTTTCCATCAAAATTAAGGGCCATATTGGGATCTTGCGAAACAAATATGCCATCAAATTTCTTATTAGCGACTAGACCATTGATAGTTAAATTTTGATAGATTGTTTGGTTCAATTCGATTTTAGAAATGGTGGCATTAACTTTTGAATTAACAGAATTAAAATCAAATCCACTACCCTTCAATTCGCCATTCATGGTTATTTTTCCTAATGAAGTTTGTTTAACCAAAGTACCTATATCAAAATTTTCAGTTGCTAAATGACCATCGTATGCAGGAGTTTTAGATTTAAAATTCATATTCAAATCCAATATTGCATTGCCAAGTGAGGTTGCTAAGTTTCCTTTAGTATTAAAATCATCTACCTTACCTTTAAAAGACCCTTTGAAATCGATGTTGTTTAATTTTTGCCAAGCAACAGCATCAGTTTTGGTTTGAGGTATTAGTCTATTTAAATCTGTTCCTGTTGTTTTGAGTTGATCTATTGTATAATCAAATACGGTTTGTTCAATGTCTGGCAAACCAACAATTGTTCCATTTCCTTTGAACGAAGAGTTGGAAGTTGATAAATTCAAATTGGTTGTAGCAAGATTTCTAACCAAGCCATTGACTTCACCTGCAACTTGAATAGCTATAGGATATTCATTAAGCAATGGAGCAAAATAGGCAATGTCTAATGATGAAACTGAAGAATTGTGCAACGAAGCATGAAGAACAACTTTATTGATAAAATCGTTGAAATCATGAAAATTTGAATATGTCATTGCGTAATAATTACCTACGTTTGAATATTCAGTTTGTAAATTCAAATCGCTCATTTCAGCTAAAACTTGCGAAAGCTTGAGTTTGGCTTGTACGGATTTGAGCTTCAAACCACAACGTTCATTTGCAGTCAATTGTTGTATGTCAGCAGTCAATGTATCAGCATTGATAATGGCATGTTTTAAATTCAAATTTAAATCACTAATCTGTAAATGGCGCTCGTCAAATAATCCTTTCTCAGGTACACTTCCTTCTACTTCGTATTGAAATTGACTATTACTTACATTAATTTGATCGAGCACAACTGAAACCAAACTCGGATTAAACGGCGTTCCCCAATTGGTAGTATCGTCTGGCGTTAAATCTTCAGGCTTGCCTCCATCGTACTCTCTCACCAAAGCAGATACACCATCAATGTTGATTTTTTCAATCTCAAAGTCTTTTTTAATAAACTGCAAATGCTTGACCGAAGTTTCAAAATTAGCTATGTTAAAACGCATATCCTCACCTCGCCAAGCATCATCCATGTAAAAACGAATATTTTGAAGGGATAGTTTTTTCAAATCCAATTTAGGATTAAAATCTTTGTTTTTTTCTTTTTCAGGCTCAGGTTGAATTGTAGTATCTGTAGTGGTATTCGACGCAAAAGCTTCAGCTATAAAATCATAATTCCATCGAGAGGTATCTTTGGTCCGATTTAAATGGATAAAAGCATCTTGTAATGACACCGAACGAATAACCATTGTTTCGCCATTCCAATAATTACTCAACAATTCAGAGGTTTTGAGGCCTAAATCTCCTACATAAGCCAAGGTATCCTTTTTATCATCTTCGATATAAACATGTTGAACATGAAACTGATTAAAAAATGATAATTTCACATGTCCAACCTCTACCCTTGTGTGTAATTTTTCCGATAAATAAGTAGTTGCTTTTTTGACTAAATAATTTTGTACTCGCTCAGTCGATACTAACCAAATAGTCAATACCAACAGCAGCACTAGCGTGAGGATGGTGTAACCTAGTATTTTAAAAAAGCGTTTCAATCTGAAAAAATCTAAATAAAATAAATTTGTTGTGACTTATATCACAAAAATAGTGATTCAAAATTGTTAAAATCATTAATTAAATCATAATAACAAACATTTGATATTAAAATTTCGTCATAACTTTATACTATGAACAAAATAACGACCATAATAATTTGCTTTGTTTTGCTTTCGCTAGCATCTTGTAAGAAAAAACCAAGTGCAGGACTTGGTGGAAATGCAAATCTTAAAATTGTAGTTATCCATCATGCTGTAGAGTTGGATAGCTGTAAAGTTTATATCAAATTTAATAGTTCGGAGGCTGTAAGTGTCAGTGAATTTGACCTTTCACAATCCTTACAAAAAGATAGCGCAGGCAAAAGTTACACCATTTTTAAGGGTTTGAAAAAAGGTGATTATTACATCTATGGAGAAGGTTGGGACCCATCCATTTTCAATACAGTTAAGGGAGGTATTCCATTCACAATTTCAGACGAAATTGACCAAACTATTAATTTACCTGTTACAGAAGTGCACTAATTTAGTCCACCAAATTCAATTCATCAATTACCCATTTTGCATCACCATATTTTTCAATGATAAATAAGGTGTATCGGATGTCCAATGTAATGTTTCGACACAAATTGATATCGTACATGATATCGCTCATGGTTCCTTCCCAAATACGGTCAAAATTAGTTCCAATCAATTCACCTTCAGCATTTAAAACTGGACTACCCGAATTGCCTCCGGTTGTGTGGTTTGAGGCGAGAAAAGCCAATGGTACTGTTTGTGCTCCATTCACTTCAATGCCATAACGACCAAAATCTTTGGCTTTATGCAAGTCCAACAATTTTTCTGGTAACGTAAATTCTTCTTTAGCTGGATTATGCTTGCGAACTGCACCATCCAATGTTGTCATAAACGTATAAGACATACCATCTGCAGGAGAAACACCTTCAATTTTGCCATAACTTACACGGAGTGTAGAATTGGCATCAGGATAAAACTGTTTACCTTCATTGTACTCTTTTAAAGCTAAAACATAAGTACTGTAAAATCGATTCATTTTAGTTAGACTGGCCCTTAAGCCTATACTATTTTTGCGTTGTAAGCTATCAAAATAAGTAAAGGCCTGATAAATCGGATCTCTTAAAATTGAAGAACGAATATCTTGAAAATCTTCCATAAACAACAAATCTGCAAAAGCAGTAGGTGAACTCAAGGATGAATATTTATAAAAAGCATCCAATGCATTTACATTTGTAAATGGTGTAGTTTGAATGTCTTTTTCAAACATTGCAAACAATGCTTGAGCTATTTTATAATCTGTTGTTACATCGATAGACTTGAAAAATAAATCGACTTCTTTTTGATATACAGTTAAGCTATCAGCGTTTTTGAGCGTATCCATGGCCTTCATCATTCTACCATAAATAGACCCTTTTTTCAGCATTTCACTTGACCAAATTGCCTCGTTTAAATATTCGTTGAGCTTTATTGCATACTGATGATTTTTATAACAATTTGCTATGCTATCAATAATACCACCATATTTTAGTTTGCGCTCTTCATCAGCATGAACCCAAGTTAAAAAATCGGCTTCTTCGTTTTTCTTTTTTGTGATAGCATCATTGCGCTGAAGTCCCAACAATTCACCTTTCCATTTTTTATAATAATTTGCTATTCCAGCTTGTTTTGCTGCATATTTTATGAATATTTCATTGCTTTCTTTCATGTCAGCATCCATGATGGCAAGTTTAGCCTCGCGCAATTTTATACGTGCAGGATCCAATGTTGTCATCACTTCTGCTACACCTTCGCTCGTCAAATATTCTGATGTACGACCAGGAAAACCATATACCCATGAGAAGTCGCCTTCTTGCACGCCACCAATATTAATTTTCATCGATCGTCGAGGAACAAAAGGAACATTCTCAGTTGAAAAAGAAGCTGGTTTATTGTCTTTGTTGGCATAAATTCGGAACAATCCAAAATCACCTGTGTGTCTTGGCCAAGCCCAATTGTCAGTATCTCCACCAAATTTACCTATTCCATTGGGCGGAAAACCAACCAAACGCACATCATTGAATTTTTCCATCAAAAAAACATAATATTCATTGTCGTAGAAAAAAGATTTAACTAAAGCTTCATAGCCAGTATTAGCTTTGGTTTCCTTTTCTATTCGTGCTGCATTTTCAGCTATTTTACGTTGTTTTGTTGAGTCCGCATCTTGCGCTGAAATCCCTTCTTTCATAGCCTCGGTCACATCGTCGATACGTACTATAAAAGTGACACTTAATCCAGGACAAGGTAATTCCTCACTTTGATTTTTGGCAAAAAAACCTTGCTTTAAATAATTGTTCTGCACACTGCTTAAGCCTTGAACAGTTCCGTATCCGCAATGATGATTGGTCAACACAAGACCTTTATCCGAAATTACCTCTCCAGTGCATCCTCCACCAAATATGACTACTGCATCTTTTAAACTTCCTTCGTTCACATCATATATATCGCTAGCTTTAATCTTCAACCCCATTTGACGCATTTCTTTTTCATTCATTTTTTCCAATAAAAAAGGAAGCCACATGCCTTCTTTAGCTTGAGAACCTATAGTGTGTAAAAAAAGGGCGAGAAAAAATAGTTTAAATTTCATTTGGTATCTACTTTCGTGAACTTCAAAAGTATTTAATCAAATTCAAATTTTATAATGTTTATTGAACCTTACATACGAAATACCAAAAAAGGCTGGATAGAAGTCGTATGTGGATCAATGTTTTCGGGCAAAACTGAAGAACTTATACGGAGACTCAAACGTGCGCAAATTGCTAATTTAAAAGTAGAAATTTATAAGCCCTCCATTGATATTCGCTATGATGTAAACGATATAGTTTCGCACAATGAAACTCGCATCCAAAGTACACCCGTTGAAAACTCACAACAAATCTTACTTTTTGCAAACGATGTAGATGTTGTAGGTATAGATGAAGCACAGTTTTTTGATGACGAAATGCCATTTGTTGCTGAAAAGCTTGCATCCAAAGGCATTCGTGTAGTTGTTGCAGGATTAGATATGGATTTCCTAGGTCGCCCATTTGGCCCAATGCCTGCAGTATTGGCTATGGCTGATTATGTTACTAAATTGCATGCTATTTGTATGGTTTGTGGCGACATAGCGCATTATAGTTTTCGCAAAACCGTTTCGGATGCTAAAGTTTTATTAGGCGAAAAAGATGTTTACGAACCTCGATGTAGAAGCTGTTTTAATCAAGAATAAACAGCATCAAAACATAAACAGCATTCCTGAATTTTTAATGATTTTTTTTGGGCGGCAGACCCGCTATCCGTTCAAATCCCTGACCGAAGCGTCAGGGGATTTCCACTACTATCGGTGCCGCAATGCAAGCTTCATTTTCAATCAATATTTCTAATTACATTTTTAGT
>JBILCF010000115.1:0-8932 GCA_044353325.1 Chitinophagaceae bacterium
ATTAAAGTCAACCATAAACTTTAAACTACTATCATACATTTTTTTAATTTGAATCGTAAAGATTCTAAAATTCTGCGCTACTTTTACAACATTAAATAAATCATATGCCTTTAGATAAAAATCAAATTGCCAAACGAATTGCTCAAGAATTACAAGATGGATTTTATGTCAACTTGGGAATAGGTATTCCAACTCTTGTTGCCAATTATATTCCCGAAGGTGTAGAAGTTGTGTTGCAAAGCGAAAATGGCTTGTTAGGTATGGGGCCTTTTCCTATTGAAGGTGATGAAGATGCGGATTTAATTAATGCAGGAAAGCAAACGATTACTACTGTTCCTGGCTCTGCTTTTTTTGATAGTGCTGTGAGTTTTGGTATGATACGTGCTGGTCGTGTTGATTTAACTGTATTGGGTGCTATGGAAGTTGCTGAAAATGGCGACATAGCCAACTGGAAAGTACCTGGAAAAATGGTGAAAGGTATGGGTGGAGCTATGGATTTAGTAGCTAGTGCCAAAAATATTATTGTTGCAATGCAACACACAGATAAAGCGGGTAACTCAAAATTATTACCTTCATGTTCCTTACCAATCACTGGCTTGAAATGTGTCAAAAAAATCGTTACAGATCTTGGTGTATTTAATGTTTCACTAAATGGATTCGAATGTATAGAACATGCACCCGATGTTACTATAGAAGAAATTCAACAAAAAACTGCTGGTAAATTAACCATTTCATCAGCAGTAAAACCAATGAGTCTCTAACTTTAAATTTCAAACTACAAATACTTATTACATTATAATTATGCTAAATTTTAATTTGTTCTTGCAAAATTAAAAAAAGCATTACTTTTGTGAAACCTTAAAATATTGAATGTATCCTAAAAACAACAACAGACGCCCATTTAAAAAACAAAGAGAACACCGTCTGAACAATGAAATTGATGTACTAGAAGTACGACTCGTCGGTGAAAATTTAGAACCAGGTGTTTATCCCTTAAGTAAAGCTTTAGCCCTATGTGCAGAAATGGAAGTAGACTTGGTTGAAATTTCTCCACAAGCTAATCCCCCTGTATGTCGCGCAGTTGATTACAACAAATTTCTTTATGAGAAAAAAAGGAAGGAAAAAGAGTTGAAATCAAAATCATCGAAAAGTGAAGTCAAAGAAATACGATTTACACCGAATACAGATGATCATGATTTTGACTTTAAAGCAAAACATGCCGAAAAATTTTTATTAGAAGGTCATAAAGTGAAAGCATATGTTCAATTTAAAGGACGTGCTATCATGTTTAAAGACCGTGGGGAATTAATTTTATTAAAATTTGCAGAACGATTAGCAGAATTTGGTGCATTGGAAGGAATGCCCAAATTAGAAGGAAAACGTATGCATGCGATATTCGCCTCTAAAACCAAGAAAAAAGTCTAGGTTTTGAACTAATATCAAAATCTTACCCTATATTTACATTCTTATATTTTTTTTACAATGAACATTTATGTAGCAAACATCCCCTTCAAAATGCGGGATGAAGAATTAAGAGAACTTTTCGCGGCATACGGAGAAGTGATCTCATCAAAAATTATTATGGACAAGTTTACTCAACGTAGCCGTGGTTTCGGTTTCGTAGAGATGCCTGATGAAGTTGCAGCAGCAGCTATTGAAGGTTTAAACGGTCGTGAAGTAATGGGTCTTGCTCTTCGTGTGAACGAAGCTCGCCCTAAAACTGAAGGATCAACCGGTGGCTATAATAATAATAGAAGCCGAGGCGGATATAACAGCAACAGAGATTACTAAATCTTAACTGATTCATATAACGTTTCTAACACAGCTTCTGCTGTGTTTTTTTTGTTCAAAATTTAACGGAGATTGATTTTAATTAAGAATAATACTTTTTACCAGTTAGCCTTTTTAAAAAAAAGTATAATCTGTGACATCTGAGCAGACTTTAAATTTTGAAAGCATTGCAAGGAATTGAATCCAAAATTGTTCATACAAAAGTAATTAAATGGATTTTGAGTCACAGTCTTAAGTATAAGTTAATACTCTAAAAACGTTTAACTTATATATTGGTGTTTAGTCTTAGTACTGAACTAAAATTTAAAGAACATGAAAAACGTAAAATTTTTAAGTATGTTGCTTTTAGCAATTGGGTTGTATTTTTTGCCAACTGATATGAGTGCTCAACAAGGAAGACTTGGGGAAAGACAATATCAAGACTGCGGGCAGTATAATCAAGGTTATGATGACGCCTATCAAAATAGAAACCGTATCCACCGCAATAGAAGACGTCCTGCAAGATTCTACCACAGAGTACCTCCACCACCCTACTATCGCTATCACACAAATAGACGAATAGCTCGTAATGTATTTTGTACACCAAGGCATATTCATCGTCGTCATTGTACTTGTAGAAGATAATCTATGAAGACTTATAGACAAAAATACTTTTCAGTTTAACGACTTTATAGTGTTTTTTTGTTTCTATAAGCCTTGTAAATCAAGCATTTGGATACAATTTACGAATTGTTTGAAATACGCTTCATTAATTCCAAATAAATTGTATCTTCGCACGTTCAAAAATATACATAAAACTAAGTTAAAAGACATGCAGTTAAAAGGTTTAATCAAAATATTTACCATTGCGTTAATATTGATTTCGTTGTTCCAGTTATCCTTCACATTTGTTGTAAGCAATTTTGAGAAAAAGCAAGCATCTATTGTAGAAGCCAAACTAAAGCAAGAAAATCCAGAAATGAAAGGTGAGGCTTTGGCACTTGCTAAAGCAGACAAATTACGATTTGCCTTAGATAGCTTATCTGGAACGAACATTATGAACTTAGGCGTTGCTAAGTTTACATACCAAGAATCTAAAGAGCAAGAGTTAAATCTTGGTCTTGATTTACAAGGTGGTATGAATGTCGTATTGGAAGTTAGTTTGGATGATCTTGTTCGCAACATGAGCAACAATCCAAAAGATCCAGCATTGAATGCAGCACTAGCTGAAGCAAACAAAATGAAAGCAAATAGTCAAGAAGACTTTATTTCATTGTTTGAGCAAGCATACACGAGAGCAAATCCTAGTGCTAAATTAGCAACATTGTTTGTAACGCCTAGTACTAAAGATATCACATTTGATTCACCAAAAGATAAAGTACTCGCTAAAATGAGAAAAGAATCTAAAGATGCGATTAAACGTACTTATGGCGTTTTGTTAACTCGTATTGATAAATTTGGTGTTGCTCAACCGAATGTAAACTTAGACGAAAACAGAGGTATTATTAGTGTTGAACTTGCAGGTGTTAGTAATCCTGAGCGTGTACGTCGCTATTTACAAGCTACAGCAAAATTGGAATTCTGGGAAACTTATTCTCAACATGAGATTGGACAATACATCATTAAAGCTGATGAAGAGCTTAAAGCATTTTTAGCTGGAAAAAAAGACACAACTACTTCTACTCCAATTGCTACAATTGATTCTTTAAATGCAAATGCACCTAAAGATACTACTTCTTTAAGTTCATTACTGAACAATGATACTAAAACAGATACGAGCACTGCTGGTATGACTGATGAGCAAAAAATAGCGAAAGCTAAAAAAGATAACCCTTTGCGTAGTTTCCTTTTGGGTGGTTTTGACGTTCGTCAAAACCCTAAAACTGGTGAAGTTGTCAATACTCCACAGGTTTCTTATGTATTTATTCGTGATACAGCTGCATTAAGTAAATATCTTAATTTAGATGTTGTTAAAAATCAATTTCCTAAAAATCTGAAATTCTACTATGGTATTGCAGATAAAGAAATGCGTGAAAAAGAAAAAGTATGTATTCTTTATGCAATCAAAAAACGTCCTGGAACTGACGAACCTCGTTTGGGTGGTGAGCATGTAATTGATACTAAACAAGATTATGATCAAGTATCTGGCCAACCGGATGTACAAATGAGTATGGATCCAATCGGTGCAAGAGCTTGGGAAAAAATGACAGGTGAAAACGTAGGAAAACCTATTGCTATCGTTTTAGATGATATTGTTTATTCAGCTCCAGCGCCAAGCGAAAAAATTGCAGGTGGTAATTCAAACATCACTGGTAGTTTTACAGTAGATGAAGCTCAAGATTTGGCAAATATTTTGAAAACAGGTAAATTACCTGCTCCAGCAAATATTGTACAAGAACAAGTTGTAGGACCTACTTTAGGTCAAGAAGCTGTAAATGGTGGCTTACTTTCATTTGTAATTTCATTCTTAGTTATATTCATCTTGATGTTGGTTTATTATAACACAGCAGGTTGGGTCGCTAATATTGCTTTGATTTTAAATTTATTATTTACAGTAGGTATTTTGGCCGCATTGCATGCAACTTTGACTGCTGCCGGTATTGCAGGTTTAGTATTAACAATCGGTATGGCGGTAGATACTAATGTTATCATCTTTGAGCGTATCAAAGAGGAATTGAAATTAGGTAAATCTCACGAAGATGCTGTTAATGAAGGTTACAGACGTTCATTGAGTCCAGTATTGGATGGTCACATCACGGTATTAATGACTGCGGTTATTTTATTTATATTTGGTCTAGGTCCAGTCTTAGGATTTGCGACAACTCAAATATTAGGTATTCTTTTGTCTTTATTCTGTGGTATCATGGTTTCTCGTTTAATTACAGACATGAGAATGAGTAAAGGCAAACACTTCAATTATTTCACTAGTTTATCAGACAAGCTTTTCCAAAAATTCAATTTTCACTTTATTGAATGGAGAAAAAAAGCATATATCATTTCAATTGTAATTTTAGTTTTAGGTATTGCAGCTATTTTTAATGGTTTTGATTATGGTGTTGAATTTGCTGGAGGTCGTAGTTATACAGTACGTTTGGATAAAGCGGTTAAAACTTCAGATGTTCGTAATGCTTTAAAAACTTCATTTGAGGAATTCCCTATCGTAAAAACTATTGGTAATGCAAATCAAGTAAATATAACGACTGCTTATAAAATCGACAATACGTCTAAAGCTGTAGAAGAAGAAGTGATGACTAAATTGTATGAAGGATTAAAATCAGGTGGTTTTGTTGGAAATGCTGTAACAGCTGGCGATTTTAAAGTTAACAATTTAATGAGTTCTCAAACTGTGTTACCTACTATTTCCGATGATTTGAAAAAAGGTGCTCTTTGGGCTACTTTCTGGTCATTAGCTTTAATTGCATTGTATATATTTATTCGCTTTAGAAAATGGCAATATTCATTGGGTACATTGGTAGCATTGGTACATGACGTATTGGTTACACTTGCTGTATTCTCATTCTTACGCAGACTAGTTCCATTCTCTTTGGAAATCGACCAACATTTCATTGCAGCTGTATTGACCGTAATTGGTTTCTCTATGAATGATACAGTTATTGTGTTTGATCGTATTCGTGAATACTTCCGCAAACGTCCAGGTGATTCCAAAACAAACATTATCAATGCTGCGATTAATGATACAATGAGTCGTACTATCATGACTTCGTTGACAGTATTCATTACTTTGCTTATCTTGTTTTTATTTGGCGGTGAAGTCACTAAAGGATTTGCTTTTGCAATGATGATTGGTGTTATTACAGGTACTTATTCTTCTATCTTTGTTGCTGCACCAATCTTAATTGATTTGGATAAATCAGATAAATTGACTCAAGAAGTAGATAAAGACAAACGTATTGAAGAATTGAAACAAATGGCTTAATAACCATAGTTATAAATATCAAAAAAGCCATGCAGTCTGCATGGCTTTTTTTGATGAAAAAAAATCAATTTAAAACGATTAATTCTAAATAATCCATGTCCAATAAACAAGTCTTGTATGTAATTCGGAAAGAATTGATTGTGTACTATATATAAGATGAGCTTAACTTTTTTTAAATTGAACCTACCCCATACTATTTAGGATGTTTATGTTGCATTGTTAAATGCAATTTCCTTTTGAATAGATTAAAATTACTTTTACATCATGGACGAGAAGAAAGTTTATCATTTAGCGTATGTAAGCACAGCATGCGACTGTTTAAAATTAGAAGACATCAATAACATATTAGAGAGTTCTAATAAAAACAATAAATGCGAAGGGATAACAGGAATCCTTGTCTATTGTAACAAACACTTTTTTCAAATATTGGAAGGTGATAAAGAACAAATCAAAGAGTTGTTTGATAAAATTGTTGTGGACTGTCGACATGATAATGTGATAAAAATCAAAGAAGGTGAAATCGAAACCAGAAATTTTTCAGAGTGGAGCATGGCCTTTAAGAGTTATAACAAAGAACTTAAATACTTAGATAATTTTAACAATGAACAGTTTTACACCTATATACACAAACAAATTGAAGTTTCTAAGGACGACGTAGCTTTAAAAATACTCGCCGATTTCTTTGATTTAAATGGTTAAATTTTAGTGTAACTAAATCCAAATTATTACTAGTTATACAAATTATAATTTTAAAGTAGTCTAAACTTTTTTAGAAATTTACAATTGTAAAAGCCGATGATAAATGTTTATAGTACTATAAGGCATAGCCTACAATAGACTAAACAGATTTACAATCGGTATTAAATCCCACGATACATCTTTGTTTCTTCGTGTTAATGTAAGTATTTTTGTATTTAATATCTCTATGAATACAAACATGTTAAAACGAGTTGGGTTTTCTATTCTTACAGTACTGACAGGTCTTGTATTTATTTTCTCGGCCATATCCAAAATTCCTACTTTAGAACAATTCGGTTGGACAATTGTTGAAGCAACTTTTCTCAATTGGACTATGGCGGAATGGTTTGCACGAATCCTAATTGGACTAGAATTATTTTTAGGTGTACTTTTTATATTACATATCAAGTTAAAGAAAATAGCCATTCCATTATCGTTTATTGTTCTAGTCATTTTTACTGTTTATCTCTTTCAAGTTATCGCACAGTATGGCAATGATGGTAATTGCGGATGCTTTGGTGATGTCATTTCTATGACTCCGCTCGAATCAATATACAAAAATTTAGTCTTAATTCTATTTATCGTTATCCTTTGGTTTAGTTCTATTCAATGGAATTTCAAATACCAAAATGTATTGGTTATAATATTGGGTTTGGCTTCAATAGCTTTACCTATTGCTTTAAACCCACCAGAAAGCATTTACATTTACGATAAACAACCAGATATCAATCAACCAATTCCCCTCAGTATGTTGTACCAATCTAGCAATAACAAACCACCTATGGCAGAATTGAGAAAAGGAAAACATATTATTACATTCATGAGTTTGACCTGCGAATATTGTAGAAAAGCAGCAAAGCGAATTCGAATTATGAAAGAAAAAAATCAATCAATTCCTTTTTTTGCTATTATCAATGGTGATTCGAGCAATATGGATGATTTTTTTAAAGATACACGAATGACCAATGTAGATTTTATAATGTTTAAAGGTGCAGAACAATTTGCAACGATGAATGGAGGTATGACCTTTCCAACCATAAAATGGGTTCAAGATACTACGCTTGTGCGAGAATCGAATTACCTGACATTGAATGAAAAGGACATTTTGGAATGGCTAAAAAAACCTTAATCGATTCCATATTTTTTAATTAATATAGCATCTGATATTATTTGCTAGTACCGAACTTTATCGACACCTTTGCAACATGAATCTCAATTTGAAAAGACCGATAGCTTGTGTTGATCTAGAAACAACAGGTGTAAGTATCACACAAGATAGAATTGTCGAAATTTCTATTGTAAAAATCCATCCTGACGGAAAACAAGAAATAAAAACTCGTCGTATGAATCCTGGTATGCCTATACCGGCCGAAGCAACTGCTGTACATGGTATTTCAAACGAAGATGTAGCAAACGAACCTAGTTTTAAAGAACTTGCCAATGGGATTAAACAGTTTTTGGAAAATTGCGACTTATGTGGCTTTAATTCGAATAAATTTGATTTCCCTATTTTGACCGAAGAGTTTTTACGTGCTGGTTTAGAAGTCAATTTTAGAGACCGACATTTAGTTGACGTCCAACAAATATTTTTCAAAAAAGAACCACGAAATTTATCAGCTGCTTACCAATATTATTGTAACAAAGAAATGATAAATGCGCATAGTGCTGAAGCTGACGCATTAGCTACTATGGAAATCCTATTTGGTCAATTGGCAAAATACAGTGATTTAGAAAACAATGTTGAATTTCTTGGTAATTTTTCAAAAGGTGAAGATTATATGGATTACTCTCGTCGAATTAGATTAGTCAATAATATCCCCACTTTCAATTTTGGAAAGTATAAAGACAAACCTGTTTCTGAAGTACTGAAAAAAGAGCCCCAATATTACGATTGGATGATGAAAGGAGATTTTGCTTTAGATACTAAAAATGTGGTGTCTAAAATCTTTCACGAAACCATGTTAAAAAAACCTTAAGTGAATACTTAATAGGCAACAATGTTGTTTTTTATTAACTTCGCAAAATCATAATTTCAAAAAACTTTCTTTGAGCAAAATCATCATCATACCAACTTACAATGAAATTGAAAATATCGAAAAGATTATTCGAAAGGTTTTTTCATTGGATGAAGATTTTCATATTCTTATCGTAGATGATGGCTCACCTGATGGGACTGCGACGACAGTAAAACAACTACAAAAAGAATTTACAAACAAACTTTTTATACTTGAGCGTAAAGGCAAACAAGGCTTAGGAACAGCTTACATAGCTGGATTTAAGTGGAGCTTAGCCCAAGGTTATGAGTACATTTTTGAAATGGATGCAGATTTTTCACATAATCCTGATGATCTTATTCGCCTTTACAATGCATGTCATAAAGATGGTTTTGATATAGCAGTTGGGTCTAGGTATATAAGCGGAGGAAAAGTAGAAAATTGGCCCATGAATAGAATCTTTATTTCTTATGGGGAGATCGGAAGAGCGTCG
>JBILCF010000116.1:0-8921 GCA_044353325.1 Chitinophagaceae bacterium
CGATCCATTTAAGTTGTGCATCTTTCAACACTTTTTTATCCTCCCCTTTCAATCGATTCATGAGTAAATTATAATTTGCATTCAACATTACATCATATTCTTTAACTGAATAATCATTGGCATTGTTAATACCAAAGGTTGAATAATCTATTTCCATCATTTTAGACATGACACGATTGATAAGAAATGTATCAGCAATAAAACCTTTGAACTGAGCTGAATAATCCATCGAATCCAATGATTGTCTGAAACTTGTAGTTTCTAGAATTGCTTCCTGTTTGATTTTTGAAAGCATCTCGGACGTAATTTCTTTAGGGCCATTTTCGATTTGAGCAATTGCCTGATTAAACAAAGCCATTATACAAAAACAAAGTATATAAACTGATTTCATAGACACAATTAAAATTTAAGACAAGGTTACAAAAATGATTCTTAAAGTAAAACAACAGATCGATAAATAATATGTGAATATAATTACAATTCCCATAATCAATATTCTATTTTTGCAAAAATACAATATTCAACAATATGGCTTTACACGCAATCGACTTTAAAGCATCAAGACAATTTGCACGGGAAATGGATGACGCTGATTCATTAGCTTCTTATCGTGAGCAATTTTTATTTCCAAAACACAATAAAAAAAATACAATTTATTTGTGCGGCAATTCTCTTGGATTGCAACCGAAAGAAGCACAAAACATTATAGAACAAGAACTCAATGATTGGGCTGAATTTGGCGTTGAAGGACACTTTCAAGCAAAACGACCTTGGTTTGCTTACCATACTTTTTTCACTGAATCATTGGCTAAATTAGTTGGGGCAAATGTCAAAGAAGTAGTAGCCATGAATACATTGACTGTGAACTTACATTTATTGATGTTGTCCTTCTATAGACCTACTAAGCAACGTTATAAAATTATCATGGAAGCGGGTGCATTCCCCTCAGACATGTATGCAATGGAAACACAAGCTCAGCTACATGGATTTGATCCCGAAAAAGCAGTCATTGAAATAGCTCCACGAAAAGGTGAACATATACTTCGCATGGAAGACATCGAAGCCACGATAGAAAAACACAAAAAAAATTTAGCTATTGTCGTTTTTGGTGGCGTAAATTATTATACAGGTCAATTTTTTGATATTGAACGCATTACAAAACTTGCACATCAAGCTGGCGCAATAGCTGGCTTTGACTTAGCACATGCTGTAGGTAATAAAGTATTACGTTTGCATGATTGGAAAGTAGACTTTGCTTGCTGGTGTTCTTACAAATATTTAAATTCTGGTCCAGGCGCTGTAGGCGGAATATTTGTACAAGAAAAACATGCAAAAAATCCGAATACACTCAAACTTGCTGGTTGGTGGGGTCATGATGAAAAGACGCGTTTTAAAATGAAGAAAGGATTCAAACCCATGAAGACAGCTGAAAGCTGGCAAATGAGCAATGCACAAGTCATGAATATGGCAGCTCATCGTGCATCCTTAAATCTATTTGATCAAGTTGGTATGGAAAAATTGAGTGCAAAAAGTCTTCTTCTCACTTCATTTACAGCCTTTTTGTTGAATCAACTTACAAATTTGAAATTTGAAATCATAACACCTGTAGATCCTAACGAACGTGGTTGTCAATTGTCGCTTCTTTTTAAATCAAAAGGAAAAGAAGTGTTTGAAAAATTGCAAAAAAATGGTGTCATAGCAGATTGGCGCGAACCAAACGTTATTCGTATTGCACCAGTTCCGATGTACAATAGCTTTGAAGATGTTTATACGTTTTATGAAATTATGAAATCAGTATAGATTCATTTCATTATTATATATTTTTTAATTTTTTTACATTCAAAAAAGAGAATAAGTTTTAGCCTTATACTCTTTTTTTAAATTAAAATCTATTTATAATATTATTGAAATTTCTTCGCATCTTCCAAAAACTGTGCTAATCCCAAATCTGTCAATGGATGCTTGAGCAAACCAAGTATACTTGACAAAGGACAAGTACAAACATCGGCTCCAACTTCAGCACAACGTACTATATGAAGTGCGTTACGAATGGAAGCAGCTAATATTTCTGTTTGAAAACCTTGAATGCTGTATATCTGCGCAATTTGTGCAATCAAATCTACTCCATCCCAATTACTATCGTCTATGCGACCAATAAAGGGCGAAACATAGGTAGCGCCTGCTTTAGCAGCCAAAATAGCCTGACCTGCAGAGAACACCAAAGTACAATTCGTTTTAATACCATTGTCAGTAAACCATTTTATTGCTTTGATACCTTCTTTGATCATAGGTACTTTCACTACAATATTAGGGTTCAATGCTGCTAGCTTTTGGCCTTCTGCAATAATACCGTCAAAATCGGTAGATATAACTTCAGCACTCACTGGCTTGTCACCGACTATTGCACAAATGTCTTGATAATGCTTTAAAATAGCTTCATGACCTTGAATACCTTCTTTAGCCATTAATGATGGATTAGTCGTTACACCATCCAAAATACCTAAATCATTGGCTTCTTGAATTTGACTTAAATTTGCCGTATCGATAAAAAATTTCATACTTGTTTGTTTTGAAGTGCGAAAATAAGTTAATCGGCCTATTGTTTATTCAATAGTTATTCAGATTTGCAATATTCGAGCATAAGATCGACTAATTCTTTTCTCGTAGTGTATGAAGTATATCCTATTTCATCGCCTAAAGCTCTAACTTTTGTCATCATTTGACATGCTTCATCTAGTCGATTAGCTTGCAAATAAAATATAGCTTTGGTAGACAAAAAATCAAGATTTGAAGGTTGTGCTTCCATCAGTTCATCCAATTTTTCATTAGCCTCTTTCATTTTTTGATCATTAACCAATAGAAATACTGGCATCAAGGCTTTTGGAATATTTTCATCGTTAGTTTCATCGCCAAGTATAAACTCTATGGGTAATGAATTATAGACACGCACTGCTTCCCCATTCTGCTTTCCAGGCTTCCATTTCGGCATAGCTTTTATAATCCGAACTGCCTCTGAATCCAAGGAAGGAAATATTCCTTTGACAACCTTGATTTCATTTAACTGACCATTGGCTTCGACAATAAATTCAACAAACACTTTACCTTGTTTACTTTTTTGGTAAGCATCTGTAGGATAAATTGCTGTTTTGGCTATAAAACCATACATAGCATCTTCACCGCCCGGAAATTCGGGAAATTGCTCAACATACCTGAATACAGGTTGTTGAGCTTGCAAAAAAAGATTTGTTGACAGTAATATGATGATTGAGTAAATGAATTTCATCCTCAAATATAGACAAAAAAATGGCAAGTTACTTATATCGCACCGCTACGACTGCGTACCTTTGCTGCGTTCCCACCCTGGAGGAGTAGCAGGAGCTGGTCGTATAAGACTTGCCGCTGCAAATGTAAGGTAAATAGTATAAAGTAAAAAGTATTTAGAAGAAAGAGTCTTAGTATTTTTCAAAAAAGAAGAATCCTAAAACCAATTTCGGCGTCTAAAATAATACAACATCAACAAGGGAACTGCAATCATAAAAACTGTTGCAATCCAAAATCCATTTTGATCATGTAAATAAGGAATTCTGTCAAAATTCATTCCGAATATGCCACCTATAACAGTTGCAGGTGCTAGCAAGGTTGTTACAATAGCTAAGAACTTCATAATTTCATTCAGCTTTAAATTTGTTTGGCTCAAATACAAATCACGAATATTGGTTAATACATCTCGATAGTTTTCGGTCAATTCTATGATTTGAATACTATGGTCATAAATGTCTTTGAAATACTTTTCGTTTCGTTGCTGAAAATACACATTATCCGAACGAAGTATATTGCCGATCAATTCTCGAACAGGTCCAGTATTGCGTTTAAAAAAAATAAGTTCTTTCCGCAAATTATTGATGCGGTTCATGGTATAATCATCTTCTTGGCTTTTGGTTATTTCTTCTTCCAATTTTTCAATTTGTTCGCCCAGTTTTTCGAGTACAACAAAATAATGATCTACAATACTATCGAGCATTGCGTACAACAAATAGTCTGAACCTTGAAGACGCATTTTGGTAGCAGGCACCTTTAATCTTTCTCGAATAGGATCAAATAAATCGCGATGAGAATCATCTTGAAAACTCACCAGAAAATTTTTCCCCATTACAAAACTAACTTGTTCATTTTCGATTGTATTTTTATCATCGATGTAATACAACATTTGCAATACGCATGTAAAGTACTCTTCAAATTCATCTACTTTTGGACGTTGATGCACACTTAATATATCTTCAATAATGAGTGGATGAATACCAATGTTAGTACAAATGGTTTCAACGCTTTTGGAGTTGAGTGTGTCTAAATTTAGCCAATACAATTTGGATTCTTGAAATACAGAAATTGATATTTCTTCTGGCTTGATAGGTTGTTTACATATGACATGTTCATTATCATATTGATACAAACTAATCACCGACTCACCTTTATCTTTATCTTCTGTGAGCAAAGTTGGATTGCTTTTCAAAACCTTTTTGGTTTGTAATAATTCCAAAGGATTTAAGTATTGCAAATATTTTTTTCTTGTCGGCTTCATAATATTAGCTGATAATTAAATGTTGTGAAAACTTACTCGATACAGTGATTTCTTTTTTACCATTAATGAGTATATGGAGGGAGTTATCAAATTCGTATCGATTTAAAACCTTTAACGACGTGGACAAAGTAATTTGCAATTGCATTAGATATTGTAAAAAATCAGAGGAAGAATCACTTACTGCTACCACTTTGTATTCTTTACCAATGACTGCTTCAGCCAACGTTAATTTCGAAATTGATTTAAGTTCACCATTCATATTCGGGATAGGATCACCGTGTGGATCAAATTCAGGGTAATTCAAAAAAGCGTCTAATTGATTGATTAATTTGACGGAGTGGATATGTTCAAGCTGTTCAGCAATTTCGTGAATTTCATCCCAGGTAAAATTCAACTTTTCAACCAAAAAAACTTCCCATAATCGATGCTTACGTACTATACTCAAAGCTTGATCTTTTCCTTTTTTTGTCAAGGATACTTTACCATAACGTTCGTAAGAAATTATTTTTTTATCACGCAATTTTTTCAACATCGAAGTTACTGTAGCTGGTTTTATATTTAAATATTCAGCAATCGAGTTTGTTGATGTTTCCTCGGTTCCATTTTCGGTACCGATATGATAAATTGATTTTAAATAATTCTCTTCTGTAAAACTTAATTGCATCTTAACTACTTTAACGTACTAAACTTATTTGATTTTTATTCGTTCCAATTTTTAGTTGAATCTATATAAACATTTTGACTATTTAATACTTCATGTTGCTTGACATCTAAACCAACTTGATGCACAAATGCTATAATCTTCAAATTTGATTTGGAACTATACAAACCTTGTAATGAAGCTGAATATTCTTTGATCAATTGTCTTCCTCCGAGTAGATTCACTTTATCACCTAAATTGGGTGTCAAAACTTTACGGACTACAAAATGATGTTTGTAATCAAACGGTGCATTAGATTGGTTTTGTGCTGCTACACTATCTTCAGTCACATAAACAGTCAATCGAGTATCAGATTTTATTGAATCATGATAACCGATATAAACTTTCAAGCTGAGATTTTCATCTTTGAGACTTGACTTAAGCGCAAGCCCACAAATTGCTGGTTTGGTAAATGCATCTAAAATATTTACTCGCCAATTGAAAATACTAATCAAAGTAGAATCTAATTGTGAACCCTGAGTAGCAGGCATTCTATTGATTGAAGCTCGAGGAAAACCTGTAATTCCACCAAGATGATTATTCAAACTATCAAATAATGTTTCATCTGCAAGCCAATCACCTTGATGAATGCATGCAATATTTAAACGCTTGTAATTTAATGCTTGCATGGCTAAGAGCGAGTCATCGCCAGTAGGACAATTGGGATTCCATTCGCCTTTAAAATTTTCAATCAACACATTTCTAACAAAGGATGAAGGAACACTATCTATTGGATTAGGATCGGGAAAGGTTGTATTTGAATTGGTATTGTCTTTATCTTTTTTGCATGAAAACAACATCAGTACTAACAAAGAAAGTAATCCTATTTTTTTCATAGCAATTGAATAAAAATTAAAGATAAAAAAAAACGCTCATTACTGAGCGTTTTTTAAAGATTATCATTTTAGGAATTAATCCCATTTTTTGATTTCTGTTAAACCAGCTTCTTGAGCATTATAAACTTCTCTAGGTGTAGTATTCGTATGAATAAAAGCAGCGATATGCACATTAGCCATATCTTTTATATTCATAGAGCTTAAATCTACATTTTTGAACTCAACAATAGTATATTTTTTACCAGCTGTTAAATCAATTGGATCACCTTCATTTGCAGTTACTAAACCTCTCAATACATGAGAATGCTTCCAGTTAGCATCAACTACTACAGTTGAAGAATAATTACTTTGTCCGCCAGCTGATTGTGGTACATCATTTTCGATAACAGCAACAGTTAATCGAGTTGCAGCCGAAATACCAGCTTTGTAACCTACAAATACTTTGATATCAACCATATCGCCATTGCGTTTTGTTACCATTGCGATTCCTGATTGAGCTTCTTTAGCTAACTCTGCAGTAATTTGGCCTGTCCAACTTCCACGTCCAGTTGCATCAGCACGGTCAACACTTCCACCAGGAAAACCAGAATTTGCAGTTAATGTTGTTATCCAAGAATTATATGAAGGAATTTCCATTGGATCACCATCATGTACTGCAATACCTACTACTTTACCAGGGTTAGCTGCAATATTTAATTCCATTTGTTCAGCACCTTCAGGGCACCATCCACACCATTCTCCAGTAAATTCTTCAAGGACAGTTTTTTTAGTATAATCAGTTGGTAACGGACCTACTTGAGCAAGTGGGTCTACGACTACAGGAGTTGTTGTTGTAGAACTCCCATTAGTATAAGGATTTGTACCAGTGTCAGACGAATTGGTCTTTTTGCACGATGCGAATCCTAATACAAGAGCTGTGACAAGCGTTAGTGATAGTAATTTTTTCATTTGTGTAATTGTTTAGAAACCAAATATAATGAAAGGAATTTATATGTTATAACATTATATTACTTAAATATCCACATTTTTGAAAAATGAAGCATAAAATCCTGTAAATGAATCAAATTTACATGTAAAATGAAGAGAAATTTCCCATTCTATCGCATAAAACAATTGATGATTTTATATTTAATAAAAAAAGCGCTTCAATTTGAAGCGCTTTCTAATTATTTTTAAGGGTTAACTAGTCCCATTTTTTAATTTCATTCATAGAACACTCTTGTGCCGTGATAATTTCAACACCTGCACTACCTACATTTCCTTTAGTATGAACTATTACTAACAAATGACAATTGTTGATATTTAAGTATTTACCAGCAATATTTTTGTTTTTTAATTGAACTTTAAAATATTTTTCGCTACCTACCCACTCAATCATATCACCGTTTAGATCTGTGTTTAAATAATCTTTCAAAACATGTTCGTGTTTGTAACCAGGACCACCAGAAGTTTGACCTTGAGGAGATGTTGGCATATCATTTTCCAATAAATAAACAGTATAATATAAATCTTTAGTCAATGGTTTTGTTACTCCAAAATAAATATCAAGGTTCACATTATCTCCAGTTGTTTTAGAAACCAATGCAACACCAATGTCAGTTTTAACTTGCAGACGGTTGTCTACTTCTCCAGCCCATTCAGAAGCACCCATAATAGGACCACGATCTACATTTCCACCTGGATAAGATGAATGAGAACCTAACATTGAATTTATTTGATTGAAAAAAGAAGGTTCATAAGGATCATAGCCTGAATTTGCATTGTGAATTGCAACTGGATAAGCTAAATCTGGATGAGCATCCACAATAGCTTTTAAATTAGCTGCTCCACCTGGACAAGCGCCACACCATTCTCCGGTAAATTCTTCAATAACTACCTTTTTGGTAAATTTATTGGGTACACTACCAACAGGAAGAGTTGGTGCTGTAGGTGTTGTTACTGTAGGAGCAGTATAAAAAGGGTTGCTTCCTGTGTCAGAAGAATTAGTTTTTTTACACGATGCAAAGCCAAGTACAAGGGCTGTAACAAGTGTAATTGAAAGAAGTTTTTTCATTGAATAAATAGTTTTAATGTTTAAAAATAAAAAGAAATTTTAGAACAACAAAATCATTAACAAATGTTAATGTGGAAATTGTCTATTTCTTAGACGAATGAAATTATGGTTTTGTTGGAAAAGAACTATTAATTAATGTATTTATTTCTGCCATTTTTAATTCATCTTCAACAATAGGTTCTGTTTTTTTCAATTGGTCAACCTTTCTTTTTTGTGCATTAGATAATTTCATCATTCTATTCAAGTTATCTTCGCTCAATGTAAAGGCCTTTTCTAACCACACATTCACCACATCAATCAACTCTTGTTTAGATACCCTATTGCAAATACTCATAAATGGGTTTGATTTATACTTTTCCATTTCGCCACTTTTTATCATTGTAGACATTTTAGCAATACCAAAGCCATCGTCACAGACTTCATTAATAATACCCAAATCAAAAATCTCCTTAGCAGAATATGATTTATTTGAATTAATAATTTCATTAGCCTTGTTAAAACCTACTTTTTTTGTCAAAAAACTATAAGCACCCATACCTGGGAAAGTACCAAATATAACCTCTGGAAAACTAAATTTTGCTGACTCTTCTGCAATAATAAAATTACCTGACAATGCGCTTTCAAAGCCACCACCAAAGGCGTTGCCTTGAACTACACAAGTGGAAAATACATCCATGTCGTAATTGCTATTATAATTATAAACAAGATCAATGCATTTGTATGCATAATCTTGTAACGATTTTTTGTTTTGAT
>JBILCF010000249.1:0-2898 GCA_044353325.1 Chitinophagaceae bacterium
ATTATAATTATAGAAATACGATGTATTATTCAAACCTTGAAAATAATTTTGTGTCAAATTACTATCAACTTCAAGTTGAGCTAAATAATTGTCATTACTACCCCAAGTAAACATAAATTGTGTCTTGAGCTCAGATAATCTTTTTTTTGTAGAATCTTTATCTAAGTCAAGTAAAAAATTACCAAAAGAATATGAATTTATCAATTGTGTTTGATAATTAACATCGGCTAAAATGGTATAACCTGAAGAAATTAACGCAGCATGAGGCTCTGCTTCCATAGAGCTCCAAAGAGCTACTTTACCCCCTGTTGACAAACCTAATACAAAAACCTTATCGTATTTAGATTTTAAATACTTAATCATAGCAACAGTTTCAATTAATTGATTCACCCCATAAGATCTATTGGCAGCATTAAGATAAGACTGCATAAAAGTTGGCTGAACAGGTGTAATAGTTCCTAGTTTCTTTTTATTAAAAAAAATAGCCCTATGATCTTCATTCGCCCTACTCATTGAATACACATCTCCGTATTGTTTTAAATTATTTCTAACCTGACAATATAAATTGTGATAACCTACTCCTTGCACAAAAGTAGACATCGCATTCTGTCCTGTACCAGGTACAACCATGTAAGCAATAGTACACTGTTGATTTAAATTTGTAGTTGAATCAAGTACAAAATAAGTATATGCACTTTTATTATTGAGTGAAAATTTCACTTTAGCAAATGGATTTGGAATACCATAAATTGAAAAATTATTTACTTGTTCAAAAGTATTAAATGTGATATTTATTTGAGTATCTAAAATGATATCACTTTCAATTAAAATATTCTTATAACAACCAGCGTATTCATGATTATAAAATCTAAAATTAGTGTCCATTTGATTAAAAAAATCTTGTACAGAAGAAATTTCAGTATTTGTGAACCAAGTACCCGGTTTATTCCAATAGGAAATATAAGGGACTTCTGTAAAGAAATTATTTAGATATGCAGTATCGTTTGCCGAAAACTGTGCATATGAATTTTCCTTTGTGGTTAAAGCCATTGAAAAAAAGAAAAATCCAATTAAAAATGAAATTGTTTGGCTTATTTTATAATTCATTAAATGTTGTATATTGCAGCTAAAAATAATGAAAATAAAATTACTTTTTATCTCTTTTTTTTTACTGATATCTAAATTTGTATTATGTCAAATTAATACTTCTAATTATACTGATTTAATTCTTAATTGGCCTAACTCAACTGATACTCAATTTCAATATTTCAACGAAATAAAATCCAACCAAGATGAAACAAATTTACTAAACCGATTATTTCCCTTTCAAACTACACAATTCATTGGCTCATATAGTAAAATCAACACCTATGACACAATTACACCATTAGGAGACATGCACTTTAAGGGTTTCATAAGTTGGGAAAATGATTCAAACTATTATTTCGCCAATAAACTAAACTTTAAATTAGAATCGGATACTTCTTCTGTATTCTTTTTTAAAAACAAAGCAACATCAGACACTTCAACAGCAATTATAATCATACCTGGATCGGGATTGAATCAAGCTACGTTTGTAAGTATATTCAATCCAACAAATTACCACAACAATACATGTGCTATTGCGAAATTTTGCAAAAACTATGGCGATGTGTTCACATATGTGAGACCTAATGAGGATTTTACAACTATTTGGACTACAACAGGAGCAAACACAAGAAGAAAAATGAACTATACGGCATTGACTTCAAAAACTAATTTATCGAATAAAAACTGGGCTGCAAATTGCTATATCCAAATAAATGCGCTCACTAAATATTTAAAAACAAAATACAAAAAAGTAATTGTAATTGGATTATCATCTGGCTCTTGGGGAGCAATATTCACTTCACTTCAATCGGAGCCTGATGGCGCACAAATTGCCTCTGGATATAGCATTAACTTTACAGATTTAACCTACCAATATGGTATTGACCAGTTTCATTTTGATGGCCTATTTACTTCACATCCTATAGATTCGGTCAAGAAAAAACTAAAAAAACAATCGACACAATATTTATTTTCATATGGAAGTAATGATGCTGTCACACATATGGCTACCGAAAACAGTCAACATGTAACTCAGAACTTTATTAATACCCCTGATTTTGCTACAAACGCCTCATTCTTTTATAATTTTACGACACATCGTTTCCCATGTGAAGCATTAGACACATTTTTTTCTAGAGTGATAAAAATGCCTAAAGCAAGTTTGCAATTTACAAATACATGCCGCTCAGATTCAGCAATATTACTCATCAAATTTACAGGCAATCCTCCTTATCAATTTGACTTAGTTCGGAATGATACAGTTTTAGTCAATTACACATCTCTTATAGATTCAATTTCTTTGGCGCTATACCAACAAGGCGAATATTCAATTAAAAATATAATAGATTCCAACCAAGTTATTGGTTTTAACTCTAAGCCAATTTCTTACAACTTACATCCAAAATTAACTATTAATGGAATATCACAAGCCTATTTATGCGGAACTGATTCGACGGAATTGACGATTAACCTTTCTGGTACCCCGCCATTTAGTATCATCAAACATAAAATTTCAATGAATAGTTATGACACTATTAACACATCTAATGTCATTTCAACATACTTTTTACCAAATGATAATTATCAATTTACAACTATTTCTGATTCAAACCAATGTACAATAAATTCTAATCAAATTATAAATATTGATTATGAAAAACTCAATTTAATAATTCAAACTCCAGCTTACAATTGCGACTCCAACAAAACTCAAATCAACTTTACTTTGCAAGGTAATGCTCCTTGGACTATTAATTATACCGAAAATGGCATACCAAAACAAATCATTACAATCACTTCAAGCTTAAC
>JBILCF010000250.1:0-2896 GCA_044353325.1 Chitinophagaceae bacterium
TCAAAATAGAGAACAAATGGGGCTGTCTGGTAACAATAAACGTAACACTAATCCAGAGCCATTATTTTGTGCCCATATCGAACATACTTTACCGGGTTCGGATGTTCCAAATCCTTTGTACTTAACTTCATATCATTTTACATTATTTGATACTTTAACTGAAACTTTTGAGCGAGATTCAATGTTTAAATACAATGACGAATTTGTGCCAAATCCTTCTAAAATTCCATTGTTTTTTACATTCAAAGATAGTTCAAGATTAGAGCGCGAATTTGCAAACAAAAACAAAACTGTGGTTGAAGTTGAAGTGTATAAAAAAAGTTTGTCTAAAGAGTTTTTTGTTGCACCAAGCACCGCATTTTTTGTTCAACCGATTACAGTTGAAAATGATTTTCAAAAAGAATTTTCATCAGCCTATCGCAGTAAATCTTATGTATCAGAATTGAATAGTGCATATTTTATATACAATTCTGAAGATCCACAAATTCGAGCATTTCAGCAACAACGTTTTGATGTGCTGCGCAAAGCCAAAAGCTATTCGACTATCCCAGATGATTTTTATAGATACTACACTTTTTTTCCTACCAATGGTCAATATAGACCTATCAAAGCATTGGCTGATAAATTGGCTGAAGGAAAATCCACAACTATAGATAAAGTCTTAGCTGTTCGTGATCATTTTTTAGAGCGCAATGAAATCGGTAAACGCATTTTTTCGTATACGGATAATCCTGGTGTGCCAGGCTTGCCAGGAGCATCCAAATTGCTGTATTTTTTGTTTGATAGTAAAAAAGGTTATTGTGCCTACTACGCAGCAGCAACAGTTGCAATATTGCGTTCTATGAATATACCTTGTCGTGTTGCAACTGGTTTTTTAACAGTCGATCGTAGTGATAAAAACAAAGGATGGTATTGGTTTTACGAAGATCAATCGCATGGTTGGGTTCAAGTTTATTTTCCAGAATATGGATGGATTGATTTTGATACAACAGTAGGAAACGAAGATGCCGAGCAATCACCTACACCAGATGGAACGCCACCAATGGAACCACCAAAACCAGTTTTGGCTGCTGCAGGTAAAATACTTTCTATCGATACAATAAAAAAGATAGCAAGTATACAAGTCTCAAATTTGATTTTTAAAGATGTTGAATATCCTGGTATTCGCGAGGATCTTTCCTTGGATTTGCGTGTGGCTCGAATATGGAAGGACAGCATTCAATTGCCATTGTCTCATTTACTAAAAGGCAATGATGTAATGGCGGTTTCCTATGCTGAGAAATTAAAATCGTATAGTCCTGAAAAGAATATCAAGCAATTAATAGCCAAATTGCCACAACAAATTCCTACAGATGAATTGTATATTAAAGATTATGCAAAAGAAAAACAGCAAACAACAGAACCAGAAAAGGATGAAACAAGACCTCTAAAGACTTATTTGATTTTGACGCTTGTGCTTATCTTTCTGATACTTTTATGCTTAGCATTGTTGCCAACATTGGTTTATCAGTGGTACAAATTCAAACGCAAGTCAAGTACTTCAACTGCTTCTAAAGCTTATTACAGCTATCGAGCATCTAGTTTATTGTTGCATATGCTCAATGTACAACGTAGTACACAAACCCATTGGCAATTTGCTAAACAAGTTGTTGATGTTCATTTTGGAACCGATTATGCATCGTTTATGAATTTGTACTTAAAGCTTAAGTACGCCAATCAAGTTTTAAACTCAAATGAAGAACAAAAATTAGAATCATTTTTTAAACCATTTGAACAACAAATGAAATCGAATTTTAGTGGTTTTCAACGATTCAAATCATTTTTAAATTTAAATACTTTTGTAAAATATTATTCATTACCAGACCCGTCATCGGAGTCGTAAATTGAACTGAACTATGCAAGACAACGTACAAAAAGAAACAACATTAGACCTAAGCGCACAAGATAAAATCAATGCACTCATCCAAAATATGGAGCAAGTCATAAAAGGTAAGCGTGCGCAAATTCTTCAAGTAATAACCTGCCTGTTAGCCAAAGGACACATCCTGATGGAAGATAATCCAGGTACGGGTAAAACAGTTCTTGCACGGACTTTGGCTGGTTCAATTTCAGGCGAAGGTCAGCACAATGCCTCATTTAAACGTGTACAGTTTACGCCCGATTTATTGCCTATGGATTTGTTGGGAACACATGTTTTTGATGAAGCCAAAAAAGATTTTATTTTCAAAAAAGGACCTTTGTTTTGTAATGTGTTGTTAGCTGATGAAATCAATCGTGCATCGCCGAAAGTGCAAAGTGCTTTGTTGGAATGTATGGCAGAAAACCAAATCACAATGGGGGATATGACCTATAAACTTGAAAAATTATTTTACACCATTGCTACACAAAACCCCATAGAGATGGAAGGCACTTATCCGTTACCAGCTGCACAATTAGATCGTTTTTATATGAAGATATATTTTGGTTATGTAGACGAAGCAACTGAATTGGATATTTATAAAAATTATTTACATATTGGTTCAAGTTTAGATAGCATCAAACAAGTTCTTACGTTGCATGAAGTGTTGGCCCTGCAAGTTGAAGCTGAAGCAGTTTTCATTCATGAAGAAATCATTAAGTCTGTCACTTCAATAGTTCGTGCTACACGTGCACACGAAGGTATTTCATTGGGCGCCTCAACTAGAAGTGGTATTGCCTTTTTAAAATGTTTGAAAGCCTATGCATTGGTTCAAGGTCGTTCGTTTGTAATCGAAGATGATGTCAATGACATTGCTGTTTCAGTTTTAGATCATCGTTTGATTTATAAAAATAAGGAAGCACGACAAACTGCGTTGAAACAAATCATTTCTAAAGAAATGGATCGATTGGGTAAGTTGAAATTGTATTAAAAAAAGCC
>JBILCF010000117.1:0-8844 GCA_044353325.1 Chitinophagaceae bacterium
ACCGCCATCGTTTTAACCATATGTATGCCAACTATAATCAACGTAGACAACGTTCTACAGTATATAGAAGCAATAAAAAGCAAGGTACATACAAAAGCACTTATGATGGTCGCGAAAAGTTGATGACAAACCGAAATGCATTGCCAGTCGGTAGAACAATGGATCAATCCAACTCAATCAAACAACGAAAAACTACTACACAAGATTTGGTTGCTCCAACTACTAGACCAGTAATGGATAATGGTAGAACTACTCGCCCTGTTACTCAACCTGCTGATACTAAAACGAATATTCGTCAAGATCAAAATACTCGTCCTGTAACCCGTCCAGTAGAAAACCAACCAATTCAACAACCTACAACGCGTCCAATCGATAATAGACCGATACAGCAGCCCAATATACGACCAGTCGATCAACAACGTCCTCAGATACAACCTGCTTCTCGACCAATAGAGCGTCCGCAACCTGCTTCACGACCTATCGAAAATAGACCAACTCAACAGCCGAGTAAAAGACCAATAGAAAATAACCGTTCTTCAAGATCTTCAGAAACAACTCATCCCAGTAGTCGTCCGATGGAAACCACACGACCTGTATCGCGTCCTACAGAACGCCAACCAAGTCGAAGTGAACAAACAACACGGCCTTCAAATTCGGGACAACGAAGTATCAATCGATAATTCGTTTATCATTGAAACAATTCATAATCCTGAGTGACATAAATCACTCAGGATTTGTTTTTTTTAAATGACCTTTGCAATTGAAACTCTATCTCACATGCTAAAATCATTTATATCCAATTACGGTTTATCTTTTATCGGTTTGATTATCGGTGCAATAGCAGGATATTTTTATTGGCAACGAGTGGGTTGCGCAAGCGGAACTTGTGCTATAACCTCAAAGCCTCTCAATAGTACCTTGTATGGCGCTGTAATGGGCTATTTATTGGTTGGAATTTTTAAAAAAGACAAAAAGAGTGTTGTCTCAAATAAGTAGGTATAAGATTGAATCTTAGTTGTACAGCAAGCTAGTTGCAATAATTTAAGTTGTCCATTTGGGTTGAATCTTTTCTAAGAATAGTTTTTAGTGTATTTTTGCGCACATTTTAAATCGAAAGTTCGTTGAAGCAACTCTCGTGTTGACCTAAAATGTAAAAAAAACTATGTTAAAAAAATTGAGTTTTCTCCTGCTTTTAGCCCTTGTTGTAGCGAGTTGTAACAACAACTATTCAGTAAAAGGAACCATTGCAAACATGCCTATCCAAAAATTTCGTTTAGAGCAACTTGCCGTGGAAGAAAATGTCTTTATTGACAGCGGAAGTACTAAAGAAGATGGCACATTCGAGATTTCGCATAAGAGCAAAGAAGAAGCGCTATATCGGATTCGCTTCGAAAAAGGAAAGTATATCTTACTCGTACTTAATAATGGAGAGAAAGCCACAATAAAAGCAAACTGGAATGAACTTGAAAACTACCAAATAGAAGGTTCTGCTGGAAGTCAATCATTGAAAGGATTTTTGATTAATTTAAGAGAGAATCTGAAAGATATCAATACGATGCAAGTTATCATGGATTCACTTCGTGGAAAACCTGAGAAAGATTCTTTATTTAAGTCTGCCGAGGCAGATTTGCGCATGATTAATGGTCGATTTATGGACTATTTAAAAAAATATGCAGACACTACACAAAGTGTTTCATGTGCTTTATTTGCTGTTAATATGATTAACCCTGTTTATGAAGGGCCTTATGTGAAAACATTTTATGAAAACATAACGAAACGTTTTCCTTCATCGAGTGCCGCTAAAGCATTTGCAGCTCGCAACGCTGCTCCAAAAAACAATGCCCCAATTTCCCCAAAAGAAGCTCCCCAAACAGGCAATGTGGCGCCAGATTTTACAGCCAATACGCCTGAAGGCACATCCTTTACATTGAGTAGCTTGAAAGGAAAATATGTCTTGATTGATTTTTGGGCATCATGGTGTGGTCCTTGCCGACAAGAAAATCCTAATCTAGTAGCCGCTTATAAAGCTATGCAAGGTAAAAACTTTACTATTATTGGTGTGTCATTAGATTCCAGTAAAGAAAAATGGGTAGAAGCTATTGCAAAAGACCAACTTACATGGACGCATGTTAGTGAATTGAAAGGGTGGGGAAGTACAATTGCCCGCAATTATCAGGTTGAAAGCATACCTGCAAATTTTTTATTAGACCCTAGTGGGAATATTGTAGCGTCAAACTTGAGAGGAAATGCATTACTTGCAATGCTCAACGAAATTGTAAAATAATTCAAACACTAATCCCAACAGCGTTATGTATAACATTGTCAAAAAAATATTGTTTAAGTATGATCCGGAAAAAGTTCATTACAAAGTAATGACCTGGCTGACAAAAGCATATAATTTAGGATTAGGAAAAAAATATTTGGAGAGTAATTATTGCATTAAACATCCTTCCTTGCATCGGGAAGTTTTTGGTTTGAAATTTAAAAACCCTGTAGGCCTTGCAGCTGGATTTGACAAGGATGCAAAATTTGTAGACGAATTAGCGTGCCTTGGTTTTGGCTTTATAGAAATAGGAACTGTAACACCTCGGCCTCAAGAAGGGAATGATAAACCAAGATTGTTTCGTTTTCCAAATGATAATGCCATCATTAATCGAATGGGCTTTAACAACGAAGGAGTCGATGCTGCAGTTATACGTTTGAAACAACGAAAAACAGATATTATTATAGGTGGAAACATAGGCAAAAACAAATCTACACCCAATGAGGATGCTGTGAAGGATTATGAAATTTGTTTTAAAAAATTATTTGATGTTGTCGATTATTTTGTTGTTAATGTAAGCAGTCCAAACACACCCAACCTTCGAGAGCTGCAAGAAAAAAAGCCATTGCACGATTTATTGCTACATCTTCAAAACTTAAATTTGAGTTATCCGTCGCCCAAGCCTTTATTGCTTAAAATAGCACCCGACTTAACCGATACTCAACTGGACGATGTCATTGATATTGTAAAATCGGTGAAGTTAAGTGGCATAGTGGCAACAAATACTACAATAGAGAGAGATGGTTTAAGTGGTGACAAACAAATGGTAGAACAAACTGGACCTGGAGGTGTTAGTGGCAGGCCACTCAAACAACGAAGCACAGAAATTATTAAATACATCACCCAAAAAACAGAAGGTAAATTGCCTATCATTGCAGTAGGAGGAATTTTTACAGCCGAAGATGCGCAAGAAAAAATAGAAGCTGGAGCCAAATTAGTGCAAGTTTATACAGGGTTTATTTATCAAGGCCCTGCAATCGCTAAAAATATTTGTAAATCATTTTTGAAAAAATAACATGGAATATTTATTGACTGCTGATGCTATTATCAGCTTAATTACGTTAACGATTTTAGAAATTGTCTTGGGTGTAGATAATGTCATTTTTGTATCCATTATCATGGGTAGGTTAGATGTTTCAAAACAAAAAACGGCTCGCAAAATATGGATGTTAACAGGCATATTAGTGCGTGTACTTTTATTGCTTAGTTTGTCTTGGTTGGTTAAGAATGGTAGTTCAGAACTGTTTTCGCTTTTTGGAAAGTCGTTTAATTTAAGAGGTTTAATCATGTTAGGCGGAGGTTTATTTTTGTTGATTAAAACAGTAAGTGAAATACATCAAAAATTAGAAGGTGAAGAGCATCAGGCTGGTGGAAACAAAGTTGCAGCATCTTTGATGCAAGTGGTTGTACAAATGATGTTAGTTGATATGGTGTTTTCGTTTGATAGTATCATCACAGCTGTAGGTATGGCTCAACATGTTGAAGTGATGATTATAGCAGTAGTTATAGCAATGTTTATCATGTTTTTATTTTCTCCCAAAATTGCAGCGTTTATAGAAAAACATCCAACTGTAAAAATGTTGGCTCTGTCTTTTTTAGTGATGATTGGAGTTGTTCTTTTGGTTGAAGGTTGGGATGCAGATAAAGCACATGACTTGCATTTAAAAAACTATGTTTATTTTGCCATGGCATTTTCGTTTGCAGTAGAGATTCTCAATATGCAATTGCGCAAAAGAGCAACTAAACCAGTACAGCTTCATGAGCCCGATTTGGATGAAAGCATGAAATAATTTTTTGAAGTTTTTAAATAAAATTGATTGTAAAAGACTAGTCTAGAATACTTGAATTGGGAATCGATACAAAAAAAACCATCGCGTTGAAACTATGTTTCACTACGATGGTTTTAAAATTTTTAAAAATTGATTTAACGTTTACTAAAACGCGATGTGCAAATGCTGTTTTTGTTTTTAACACGAAGCAAATAAGTTCCTTTAGATAAGTCAGGCATGGGGATTAATCCGTTTTTAAGCGCTGCTTTGTTCTGAAATAGCATTTTACCATCGGTTGTAAATAATTCAATTGTTGATGCCTCTTTTAGGTTGTTGGTTTTAATTTTCATAGATAATGGTTTGGTTTTGGTTGAATTATCTAAGTTATTCTGTTGACTTTACAATTTGGTATAATTAACAAGTTCAAAAATAATGCCAAATTTTTATAAAACGAACGCAAATCTATAGATTTGCGCTCGTCAAAAATGACTTCTAATTATTGCCTAACAAATTTGGATGTAAAAGTTTTATCATGATTTTTAATCATATAAGTACATGTTGCAAATGATTCAATATTTATGTTGATATTTTATCTTGTTGTTATTCACTTCGGAATAAATTTATCTAAATTAAAATAGCTATACTTAATGAAAGCTTTGCTAAAGTGAATAATAAATTTTCTATTTAGTATTTTACATTTTTTTTTGATATAAGTTGTTCGGAATCATTGAATAATCTGATTGTGTAACTACCTTTTGCTAAAGAAGAAATGTTTATATTTTTTCTAGATGAATTAGCTTATTCGTTTATGATTACCTTCCCCTCGAAATTTATAATTTCGATATTCCAGATAGATTCTGATATCCCAAACGAAACTTGAATATAATCGATACAAGGATTAAGTGAAATTGAAATATCGATATTTGCTTTTTTATATATATTTTTAATTTCAGAATAGTTGAATTTACCATCTTGATCAACTTGTTTAAGGCGATAGTACATTTTGCCTACAAATTTTTCAGTATCAGTTGTTGTATAATTTTTTTCAAATTCTGAATTACCAGCTGCTTCTATTGAAGTGAGCTGGTTCCAGTTTTTTGCATCAGCGCTTTTCTCGAATTCAAAGTTAGCTGTGTTTTTTTCAGAACTTGTACTTCATTTTATTTCTGTTTTGTTGCCTAATGATGCAGTAGAAAACGAAGAAAGAAACGTAGGTAAAGGTATTCCGCTTGAAGTAACAGAAATATCATCAAGATCCATAGCATCGGGAAGACCAGGTCCAATTCCTTCAAATACCCAGCGTATGCTAACATCAGGCTGATTGTTGCAGCTTGCTGGCAATGTAAATGTGATAGGTTATAGTGTACCCCAAATTTAAGACAGGTGATTTAATTAAAAAAAACACGATCAACATTACGGCATAGAACATTTGCTGTAGGGGCGTACTTTGAAAAACTGGATAATAAGTTGGTACTAAAAATAGCCCTCAGCAAGAAAAGAAGGGCGTGGTTTAGAGTGGGCTATGGAATTATTCTAAGCTCTTTGAGTTCCCCTTTGTTTTCTCTAATGCGTAATTTGGGTTAATGCTGTAGCTCGCTACGAAAAGTCTATATTTAAGAAGGAATCTATTCAATTGCTAAAAGAGAATTTAAATGCAGTTGGGCTTCAAAAAATTGCGGTACCAGTAGGGCAATCTGTTCGATTTATTCTATTGTCTGATATTGTATTTTTTAAAGCAGAAAATTCGTATACTGAAATTTTTATGCAAGATGAAACAAAGTTGACAGTAAGTCGAACGCTTAAAAACTTTGAAGATACCTTACTTGATAATCCGATTTTTTTTAGGTGTCATAAATCTTATATTGTCAATCAAGATTATATTATTGACTATGTCAAAAGCGATGGAGGTTATTTGGTATTAAAACCAAAACATGAAATTCCGATTAGTCATGATAAAGTAGATCAGTTCTTAAAACAAACAACAATTGTCAAACGATAATCTTTTTAACTATCGAATTAAATTGATGTCACCTTTAAGTGTTTTTTTAACACCATAGGCTTCGTATTCTACATAGTAATAATACGTTCCGATTTCGGCATCTGTACCTTTGTGTTTGCCATCCCAGCCTTTGCTAATATCTGTTGTGCTAAATACACGCTCACCCCAACGATTGTATACTATAAATTTCATGAGTTTGATATAGCTTCCAAGTACCCTAAACGTATTGTTTTTATCGTCATTGTTTGGCGAAAAAACACTCGGGATAAATATATTATCAGGCATCAATTTGATGCCACAGTGTTCTGCTGTATCTGCACATCCTAATTGGTTTTTGGCAATTAGAATAAAACAATGTGTGCCACTATCCGTGACAGAATAGCTTGCATCTTGATTCGTTGAAAACATTGTATTGGTATTCTTGTATATCCATTCATAGGTAGTAGATAGTGTAGAAGTATTTGAAAGGGTAAAAATCGGATCTGATATAAATGCAGACAAAGGCGACAACGTAAAGTCTGCGATTGGTAGCGGAATGATTTCGATCGTAAATACAATTGTATCCAGTCCAGCACAGATTCCTTTTTCAGCACCTGTAATCGTATACGTTGTTGTAGTCAGTGGTGAAAAAATTAGTTGTGTTGAATCAAGTGAATAAATGTAGTCAGTGTTGGGTGTTATAGTAAGGTTTGTATTTGGAGGTACTTGCATTGATGTCGTATCGCCTGGACAAAGTTGTAATTTGTCAGGACCTTCAAGTATTAGTACAGATGAAAATCCTGCATCAAAACAAGTTGAATCAGGTTGGAATCTCCATAAATCATTTTTAAGTCCTAAAGCAGAAATAGTACTGTCGTATGCCAAACCTCCAAAAACCCATAAATTATTTTGTGCATCAGACCAAATATATACACCACCTCGAGATCCTATTCTGTTTGTAGGTAATCCAACCCCGATGGGTGCAGAAATGTTTGTTACGTTTGTTGCAGTACCACCACTGACCCATGTCCATTTATTGGTAGTCAAGTTGTACAACCAAAGATCATTAAATGATTCGGTATTGGTTAATGTTTTAAATCCACCAAATGACCAAAACACTTCAGTACAAGTTGATGTCGCTACCGTTTGATTTTCTATTCGTGCTTTAGGATAAGCCAAAGAATCTGGTAAGCATTGTCCATTGTATGTTCCTAAATGGTTTAAAGTATTTGAACCAGAAATCCATGTCCAGTTTGAATTAGTCGGATTAAAACGCCATAAATCATTTCGAGCACTTCCACTATTGCCGCCTGCAAAAACATAAAAGTTATTGTCTTTCCCTTTCCATTTGGTAAAAGAAAGTCGTGATGCAGGATTGTTTGTGGTCGCTTCTACACCTTTAACACCCCAATTTGCGCCACTATTCATCGTATTAGGTCCTTTAATCCATGTCCATTCATTTGTGCTGATATTATATCGCCACATATCACTTCGCACATTCACGGTCACTTGAGCAGTTGCTCCATCTTGTCCGCCATACATCCAAAGATTATTGTTATCATCTACCCAACCTGATTTGCATTCTGCTCGAGCACCAGGAGAATTAGTAGATGAAGGAATACCTACAGTGCCATATACAGGTAATGAGTTGACTGTGTCAGCACCAGACATCCATGTCCATTCGTTAGTTGATATTTTATATCGCCACAAATCTGATAAGCCACCTTGATTGCTGTTTTTATCAAATCCAAAACCACCATACAGCCATAAATCACCGTTTTTATCTGTCCAACAATTTGGTCCAAACGTTCTAGCAGGTGGATAATTTAAAGGGGATGGAACACCTTTAGTGCCAAATTCTCCATTTTGATCGTTTACATATTGAGGGCCGTTTACCCATGTCCATTGATTAAGTACGAGGTCGAATTTCCATAAATCATTGCCGTAGCCAAATGGCAAAAAACCACCAAATAACCAAAAATTTCCTTGTAAGTCAGTCCAAAAAGCACCTTGGTATCTACCTGATGGCATGTTGGTAGGATCGGCAACTCCTTTGGTGCCATACAAACCCATAGCGCCAGAGCCAAGACTTCCTCCCATATGAGCCCACAAGCCACCTTGAGCTTTTATATTATTCGAATACAAAGAGAGTGAGATGAAAAATACGAAGTAAAGTATATTTTTAAACATACAAATGGTTTTACAAAATAGAAAGATGAAAATCCGTCTACTAAGGTAGTAAAGATATTTGTAGATAAAAATTGATTAACAAAAAAGGCGGCAAAAATTTCATTATTTAAACCAACTACTATACATGATGTAGTTATTTGCAATGCGATCTATTTCACCATGAATCAGTTCTTGCGAAATGTCTTTTACTTTTTTGGCTGGAACACCAGCATAGATACTTCCACTCTCACACTTGGTGTTTTCAAGGAGAACTGCACCTGCTGCGATAATTGTATTTGTGCCAATATGTACATTGTCCATTACGATTGCGCCCATGCCAACCAATACATTATCTTCGATCGTACATCCATGAACCAATGCGTGATGACCAATAGAAACATTGTTTCCTATTAATGTTTTGGTTTTTTCGTAGGTGCAATGAATGCAAGCGCCGTCTTGAATATTTACTTTATTGCCAATACGTATACTGTTGACATCTCCGCGTATCACTGCATTAAACCATACAGAACATGACGTACCCATTTCGACATCGCCTACAATGGTCGCATTTGGTGCTATAAAGCAATCTTCGGGTATGGTAGGCA
>JBILCF010000020.1:0-22945 GCA_044353325.1 Chitinophagaceae bacterium
TGCGCTGTGTATCTTAACGAATACTCAAAGCCTTCCATGTTAACCAATATTATTCGTGCTTCTATTCGCAATTTATCCGGCATTCCTTCGATTATTTATGGCTTATTTGGACTTGCATTATTTGTGCAAGCGTTTCAATTAGGCACCTCTATTTTATCAGCTGGGTTGACATTGGGGTTACTCTCATTACCTTACATTATTACCACTACAGAAGAAGCATTGAAGCGTATACCCAATTCAATGCGTGAAGCTACTTTAGCACTTGGCGCTACTCAATTTGAAACAATAAAAGATGTGGTGTTGCCTCAAGCCCTTCCTGGAATTTTGACTGGTGTTATTTTGACCTTGTCAAGAGCTGCTGGCGAAACCGCCCCAATATTATTTACAGGAGTAGCATTTTACATTAATGATTTTACAACTTCTGCAAATCAAGAATTTATGTCATTGCCCTATCATTTGTACATGTTGTCTACGCAACATCAGTCTATTGAATTAGTTAGACCTTTAGCTTATGGAACCGCAGTTGTCTTGATATCCATTGTTTTTATCTTAAACCTTTTTGCGTTTTATATTCGATATAAACACAGAGCAAACGAATAAGTATACAGTATGAACGAATATTCTAAATTATCGGCACGAGATGTTAATTTGTATTTTGGAAATAAACAAATTTTAAAACAGGTCAATATTGATTTTGCGCAAAATCAAGTTACTTCATTAATAGGTCCTTCTGGTTGTGGGAAATCCACTTTACTTCGCTCGTTTAATCGTATGCACGATTTGGTCAACGATGTCAAAATAGAAGGTACATTTAAACTGGATGAACATGATATTTATTCCAATGCTATTTCAGTGACAGAAATTAGAAAACGAATTGGCATGGTATTTCAAAAACCAAATCCACTTCCAAAAAGTATATACGATAATATGGCTTATGCTTTAAACATCCATAAGTTTCCTAAAAATGAAATTCCTGATTTAATTGAATCTGCATTGCGGGAAAGTTTTATATGGGATGAAGTTAAAGATGAACTTAAAAAACCGGCTACGAAATTATCTGGCGGACAGCAACAACGATTATGTATAGCTCGTACTGTAGTGTTGCGTCCGGAAGTTATACTGATGGATGAACCTTGCTCAGCACTTGATCCTATCAGTACACGAAAAATAGAGGATCTTATACTTAAATTAAAACAAGATTATACTATCGTTATTGTAACTCATAATATGCAACAAGCACAGCGAATATCAGACAAAGTTGGTTTTATGTATTTGGGCGAATTAGTTGAATATGATCAATGTCAAACTATATTTAATCATCCTGCAAAAGAGTTGACTCAAAATTATGTGAAAGGACATTTTGGATAAAATGACCATTTTGCATTTTTTGATTGCAGTACTAAATTATTAATGAATTTTTTTGGGCGGCACACCCGCTTTCCGTTCCAATCTTTTTGTCTCAAAGCAGACAAAAAGGATTTTCACTACTATCGGTGCCGCAATGCAAGATTCATTAGCATTTAATATTTCTAATTAAAATTATAGTTCGAACATTTTTATTTAATCATCAATTTTTCACTCGCAATGATTTGATTATTTCTACTGACTTTGATTGTATAAAGGCCAGTGTTCAGCATCAATTGATTAAAACTTATTTGGTTTCGACTGACTCGTAAGATGTCATCGAATAAGACTTTGACTACTTGACCACTAGCATTGAGTAATTCAATTCGAACCTTACCGATTTTTTCATTCTCAAATTCAATTGTAAACTGTTCTGATGCAGGATTTGGAAAAAGGATAGCATGTTGTTTTTCAGAAGTGTTTGAAATCGACAGAGGTTCGCTTGTAATAATTTGAGCTATCCATGTTCCAAAAGATGCATTGCGAGGTGGTGTATTGGCACCATAGGCTGCAGCCATCCAAGCTTGTGGAATACTGGAATTGAATTTGCGACAAATGCCTGTATAATCACCCCAGCGTTCGGGTGTAGTAGCATAGCTAGGAGGATATAAAATATTTACAACAGTATCGCCAGTTTTTACTGTTTGCAAACTACTCCAAGTCATGGCTTTGTCTACAGAAATTACGCCACATTGTGGTGTCATAGTTGAGTCAGATTGCACATAAGCAATCACTGCACTTTGATCTGTTGAGTCGTATCCAAATGATGTAACAGCAGGGTAGGACAAGTCTGTACCAGCTTGACCATACGAAATGACATCTGCACGATTGGAGTCAAGGTAAATACGACCATATTGTATTCCGCACCAACCGTTTAGGATATCAGCGCAATACGTAAAGTGTATGGTATTATGAACTGAAAATGCATTTTGAGTCCAAGCACTTCCTGTATATAAAGAATCAATATTGTTGGTTGTCGGATCTTTTTGAAAAGCATTAGCACAAACTTCATAGTGTGGTATGGCGTATTGTGACGCTGTCATAGATTTATTGGGCGACAACAAATTGCCATTGATTTCAAATAAGTAGACATTCGATCCTGAGTCAGGCATTAAACTGACAAAATACATTTTGTCTTTTAAGCTTCGACCTTGACCATCAGCAGCTGGATAAATCGTAACAGCATCTTTGGCGTCAGGTGTATAAATATTGTTCCACAATCCATAGTTTAAGGTTGTTCCAGTATAACCTTCTGATAGGCCGATTTGATAGATATAAGATTCTTTGAAATTGTAGGTTGGTGCATCTCCAAACCTGTTGCCATTGATAAATAAATCGTCATCGTTTATTCCAATAGTTGGATAGTCTGTCCAAGTAGAATCATTATAGGGATTGCCTGATAGTTGGTAGATATTCCATCCGTCTACAGGATTATTTGTTTTGGAAAAACAAACCAAAATTTTTGAGGTTGTAGACGAAAAGCCGTGTAATAAAACGACAATAAAACGATCATGTTTATTGTCGTAAACGACTCTCGGGTCAAACTTAGCTTGGTTTAAAGCGGCATTATTGATAAAGGCATCCCATGTTTGATTGAGAACGAGTGCATTGCTTGCAGTGTCATAATATTCAATACCGTAATTGATACAACTGACAATCAACCCTCCATTTGAAACTGCAATGGTGTTGTCAGTCGGAGTCCAAGTTTTAAGTTCATTGCCTTTAAAATTGGTTCCTATAGTTGGGTTCGAAGCGGTGGTTTTATTGGCGTTCAAATTGGCATATGAACTTGTAGCAATTGCAAGTTTCTTAGCTTGCATTTTCTCTTCTTTTAACTTGCCTGTATTCATTAACCCACCTTTACTTTTTGGATATAAGCTTTGAAATGTTACATTCCAATGCGTCTGTGTAAGGTTGCTTGCGTCTGTGCTAGAAAATAATGACACTTTTTGTAAACCAGAAAAAGTACCCGTATTTGATTTTGTTTGTGCGAATAGCTGAAGACTTATTGTTGAAAATATGAATAAGAAGAATGCTTTCATGTTATCGAAATTTTATCGAAGATAAGTAAAAAACGTATTCGATTCAATACTGGGTTATACGAATTCCTTTTGGGGATTAAAAATAATTGATATAGCCGAAGTGTACTTTAGAACTTCTCAGTTGAAGCGGTGAGTTATCTCGACCACCAACACCATAACTAATATTAAATAATCCTGCTCGGGTTTCGAAGGTCATACCTGCGCCAAGGCTGTATGGTTTGTCTTGTAAAGATGAATTGGTAAAATTGGATTGAATATAAGCAAGGTCGGTGAACATAAAAAAATAGGAATTTAACGAAAGCAAATAGCGGGGTTCTAATGTAACGACATGGTATTGATTGACAAACAAGCTGCCTTCGTCAAAACCTCGAAGTAATCGGTATCCTCCGATTTGAAAGAGTTCGTTTTTAAATAATGTGTTGGTGCCAAAGGTATAACCACCAGAATAGATTGATGCCAATACAATTCGTTTACTCAAGGTCTTGAAGTAACTCGCTTGGGCGAAAACAGTATACTTGTAACTCTTAGTATCTAGACTATCATATAAGTAAGAAAAAGTTTCATTTCTGACGGGGTCAAAGGTGTTTTCGATAGTTGTGTTTTTAATTAAATTTCTGAATGAGATATTACCATTGATCAGCAATCGAAACCCTTTGCGTGGATTAATTTTATAATCTACTCGACTCACTTGTGTTTCCAAACCAAATGTTCGATACGTTATGTCGCCATTGGGTGGCAAAGCCCGAGTAGCAATAAGCGAAGCGGTGTTGACAGAACCTAGTCTGTTACTTGCTAGCTGATAATACACTTTATATTGGTCGTCTGCATTGGGTTGGTAAAATAGTCCCAATTCACCATTGGTGGTTTTGAACGTTGTGTCTTTTTTGTAAAAGTCAAACTTGCCAGAAATACCGATTGGACTTTTCAAGACATAAGGTAGAGAAAAAACGATATTGTATCGAGGTGATTGGTATTGTAGGTTTTGCCAATTCAATTGCAATTGTTCGCCTTGTCCTAGTGTATTAGCGAATGCTAATTTCACATCACCTGTCAATAAAAATTTACCGCCAGTTTCTACATTATTTGGAAGTAATCCAAGTAATACGTCTGCACGATTTGCCGACTTATTTTTGAGATATAGATTCATGGTTGTTTTAGCTACCGTAAAATCCATTCGCCAAGGATAGGATTCGGACAAGAAGGGCACTTCTTTCAATCTATTGCCGATGCTTTTAATTTTTGATTCATTGTACAAGCTGCCTTGTTTAAGTCCAAGATAATGCAAAACAAAGTTTCTTGAAATATTGACATCCTCATTGATAATTATCGTATCGATTTTAGTTAATGGTCCTTTGTCCAACGTAAGCCATCCTTCAACTTGCCCATTTTGTTCGCTTAAGCTGTCGATATATAAACTACAAAATGGAAAGCCATTGTCCTCGAAGTAGCGTGTGATTTTTTCGAAAACGGGATATAAGTTTTTTACTTCAACAGGCTTCCCAATATATTTTCGTTCATCAAATCTACTTTGAAGCAATAAATTTTCTGGAATATTTTTGTTTTTCAGCTTAGCCCATTCGTACTTTTTTCCTAAAAAAACATGCGCAAAAACTTCTGAATCCTTTTGTTCAATACTATCTATGCTTGCGGCTAAATAGCCTTTTTTAAAGGCGTCATCTCGACTTTGTTGCAATGCTAGAAATGCTTCTTCGTATGTTGTCGAAATTGGCGGTAGTGAAGAAATGGATAGAAAAGAATCTTTGTCTGCACCTCGAAATGTAATCCGAATTTTTTGTGCCGCTACTTGTTGATTCGATAGCCAAACTATGAATAGTGTAATACAAAAAAGTTTAATCTTAGTTGGCATATAAAAGTTTACAGTCGAGAAGTTCGGCAATTCCTTGCAAAGAAACTACTTTTACATTTAATCTCTATTGAACTATGGCAGGCATTTATATACATATCCCTTTTTGTAAAAAAGCATGTCATTATTGTAATTTTCATTTCTCCACCAATTTGTCAGGTAAAAACGAAATGGTTCGGGCTTTATTGTCTGAAATTGAAATGCAACAACATTATCTTGAGCATCAAACCATTGACACCATATACTTTGGCGGTGGAACGCCAAGTTTATTGCATGCCCAAGAACTTAAACTGATTTTAGATTCTGTAAATAAGTATTATAAACTTAGTTCGCCTTTAAAGGAAATAACTTTAGAGGCCAATCCTGATGATATCAGTATAGAAAAGGTTTTAGCATGGAAAAAAATAGGAATTAACCGTTTGAGTATCGGCATTCAAAGTTTTTTTGAGGAGGATTTGGTTTTTATGAATAGAGGTCATAATGCCTCACAAGCTGCTCAATGTATCAAAATTGCACAAGATGGAGGAATTTCAAACTTGAGTATAGATTTGATATTTGGTTTTCCATTGTTAAGCGATGAAAAATGGAGATACAATGTAGATCGTGTACTTGAATTCAAAGTCCCTCATGTATCTTGTTATGGAATGACGGTAGAGCCTAAAACAGCTTTAGCTTCGTTTATAGAAAAGGGGAAAATGATGCCATTAGATGAAGAACAAAGCGCTAGTCAGTATGAGTATTTAATGCATACTTTAATTCATTCAGGTTTTGAACAGTACGAAATATCTAATTTTGCATTGCCAGGTTTTGAAGCAGTTCACAATAGTAATTATTGGAGTGGGCAGCATTATTTGGGTATTGGACCTTCAGCTCATTCATACAATGGGGTTTCTAGACAATGGAATGTGGCAAACAATGCTAAGTATATGAAGTCCATAAGTCAAGGTGAGTTAGTTCGTGAATTAGAAAATTTAACTAGGCCGCAACAAATCAATGAAATCATTATGGTTCAGTTGCGTACCTCAAAAGGACTTGATATGAAACAAGTCTATGACCTGATGAGTCTAGATGAGGTTGCAATTTTTCACCAACAAGTTGAAGTTTTAAAATTGCAGCATCATTTAATCGAACTGAATCAGCAATTAAAACTAACTCCTTCAGGCAAATTGATAGCAGATTATATTAGTAGTATGTTATTTATAGATATGTAGAAATTTGTGTAGCATATTAAAAATTGGATTACATCCCAAATCATATTTTTTTTGGACAACCTTTTGAGATTATCCTATAAAATATAGAAATATTTAATATATATAAACGTTAGTTTTCTCGTTTATACCTCATATTCTGACCAATTTTGAAAAATATTTTTTATTTTTTAAAAAAATAACAACCACACAATCTTGAAAAATTTAATTAAAAATATTGCATTTTAATATTTAATGTATATAAATAATGTAAATCTGTTAACATTAACACAAAAAATACAAACTCATGTTTAATCTATTCAACTTGTTGGCATTAACTTTGTAAAAATTTTATAATCTACTTTATCATTTAAACAAAAATAAACTACTATGATCAAAAAATTAACACATTACAAACGCTCATTATTGTTGTTTGTTATGCTTTCATCCTTTTTTAAGTCGACACTGGTGAAAGCCGAAGGAACTGCTACCGTTTCTCAAAACAGTTCAGTGATTTCTGCGCTATCTTTATTGCCTAGTCAAAATCGGGGGACTTTTTTAGGATGCCCAGCTGACAACAGGTTATATTTTAGAATTTCAGATTTTAATACTGAAAACCTTTATTATGGATTTAGTTGGAGAAATTATTCTTCTGCAGTAGCACTCAATCCGGCTATAACCAATGTATACATGCGAGTTTTTAACCCACTTGGTACACAAGTCGCACAAATCAATTTGCCTTCTAGTGGAAATGGGTTTATTTCGACATGGAATCAAGCTAGTTTAGGTGCCAACATAGCTGGTTCGGCACCGGGTGGGTATAGTCCATTAACCTTTACACCTACTATGAATGGTGAGTATTGGGTTGAGATTTATAGAAGTGATGATGGAGGTAATACGCAAGCTAACACAGGTACATGGAGCTTTACACCTTTTTGGGATATGCAAGTAGCAACTTCTGCTGGTACAAGATTTAACGGTCGTATACATTGCGATAAATTTGCATTTAATGCTGTAAATTCAACTCAATATTATACAGCTTTTGATCAAGATGCTGCTCCTGAAATTTACGCTTGGTCAACAGATAGTAATATAATTAAAATAAATTTCACCGCTGAATTTAAACCTATTGCATTTGATGTGGCTGTAACTGAATACGGTGTAACAAACACAAATAATTTTGCAATAGATCGTAAATCGCAAAACAATGCTATTTCACCCTCATTTTCAAATGGTTATACATTGTTTGTCAATACACCTGATCCGTCAATTTATCCTGCTGGAGTTGCACCTCAAAATCCCCAATTGCAACAACCCATAATATTGGGATGTAGCGCCCCTTTTCAAATTCGATATACTGTATATGGAGCAGGTGATGTTCGATTATTGTTGGATTTAAATGGTGTTGATGGTTACCAAGCAGGCACAACAGATGTCGTACTAGAACAATTTGGAGTTAGTGCAGGTTTAAATACTATGCTTTGGAATGGATTAAACGGATTAGGTGCTCCAGTTCCATCAGGGACACAATTCAAATTAGTGTTAACATATTACAAAGGACGATTTAACGTTCCTTTGTACGATGCAGAGATTAATAAAAATGGATTAATCTTTACTACAATAGCTCCTATATTTAATCCGAATATTCGTGTGTTTTGGGATGATTCAGGCTTAACAAATGTTGGAGCTTCATGCTCCGCTAGTGGAGATAATCAAAATAATGTTACTGGCTCTGGATTAGAAAATATATACAATGGTGCTATTTCGCCATGCCATGCATGGAGTGGCAATGGTAATTTAGGGCAAACTATTCCAGCGCCTGCTGTAGGTAATAATGAAAGTGCAAATTTACAATGTGATGACTATGGTAACGTTCGTACAATTAATACTTATGGGTGGGCAGTATTTGCACAAGATTCTGCAAACGTGCTCTTTGCTTGTTTACAAGCATCGGGTACAGTTTGGAACGATTTAGATAACAGTGCAAATGGAACAAACTCTAATATTTTTACCGCTGGTGAAAATGGTACAAGTATTGGAAATACTTTGTATGCGACTTTGGTTGATCCATTGACCGGCTTGGTTTTGCAAAGTGTACCAGTTAATCCGAATGGTACTTATTTGTTGACTGCTGTACCGCCAAATACAATAGGTTTACAAGTTATTCTTTCTTCTACTCAGGGTGTAACGGGAAGTAATCCTCCTTCACCAGTAATTGATCCGAATTGGCAAAATACCTCTCCTTTGGGACAACAGTTTAACACTGGAGTTGTAGCTGTTAGTAATTTAGATTTTGGTGTGCGCACACAAGATTTAACTCCAGATATAAATCAAACAGTTGTTAATACTCCAGTATCTGGTTCAGTTGCAACAAATGACAATGAAATTCCTGGTAGTACATTTACACCAATTGGGACTATGAGCAATGGTTCTTTGGTAATGAATCCAAATGGCACCTATACTTATACTCCAAATCCTGGTTTTGTTGGGACTGATAGCATCAGTTATGTAGCATGTTCACCAACACCAGTTATTTGTGATACGACTACTTTAACTATTGTAGTTACTCCATTGACATCAAACAATGACAACTCCGTTATAGCACAAGATGACCATACTACAACACCAATCAATGTGCCAGTAGTTATGTGTTTACTTTGTAACGATAGCGACCCTAATGGTAATGCAATTGGTAACCCAACTGTAATTTCAAATCCATCAAACGGTACAGTAGTTGTGAATCCTAATGGAACTGTAACATACACTCCCAACCCTGGTTTTTATGGTCAAGATGTTTACACATATGTAATTTGTGACAACAATAACCCTTCTGCTTGTGATACTGCAGATGCTTATGTTACAATAACAACAGCGCCACTTACACAAAATCAAACTTATGCAAATGATGATGCATATACTACACCAATCAACACTACCTTGAATAATTCAGTAGCAGGAAATGATACAGATCCTCAAAATGATGCAGTTACATTTACATTGGTATCTGGTACTTCAAATGGTACATTGACTTTAAACCCTGATGGAACGTTTAGCTATGTTCCTAATACTGGGTACACTGGTCCTGATCAATTTGTATATAGTAAATGTGATAATGGCTCTCCGGTAGCTTGTGATACAGCAACTGCTTATATTACCATCAATACACAACAAAATGCAAATCCTGATATCAATCAAACATTGGTCAATACACCTGTCAGTGGCACTGTTGCTACGAATGATAATGTAATTCCGGGTAGTATGTTTACACCTATTGGTTCTATGAGCAATGGTACATTGGTTATGAATCCAAATGGTTCCTACACTTATACACCAAATCCTGGATTTGTAGGTACAGATAGTATTAGTTATGTAGTCTGTTCTCCTGCACCAACAGTTTTGTGTGACACAACAACGTTGACAATTATTGTCACGCCTTTGATTTCTACTTATGGTAATACTGTATTAGCGCAGGATGACCATGCAACTACGCCAATTAATACGCCAGTAAATATGTGTTTATTGTGCAATGACAGTGATCCAAACGGCAATACAATCAGTAATCCAACTGTGATTTCAAATCCTTCAAACGGAACAGTCGTTGTAAATCCTAATGGAACTGTAACGTACACTCCAAATCCTGGATTTACAGGTACAGATGTCTATCAATATTTTGTTTGTGACAATGGTACGCCAACAGCTTGTGATACAGCCTATGCTTATGTAGATATTAGTCCATTGGCAAATACTGTAAATCAAACCTATGCAAATGATGATGCATACGTTACAAATATCAATACGCCAATCAATAATAGTGTAGCTGGTAATGATACTGATCCGCAAAATGATGCAGTGACATTTACTTTGGTTTCAAATCCATCTAATGGTACTGTGACGTTGAATCCTGATGGGACATTTACTTATACACCAAACAATGGATATACTGGACCAGATCAGTTTTTATATAGTAAATGTGACAATGGATCACCAATAGCATGCGATACAGCAACTGCTTATATCACTATTCATACGCCTATACAAGATGCTACGCCAGATATTAATCAAACATTGGTCAATACACCTGTAAGCGGAACAGTTGCGACAAATGATAATGTCATTCTTGGCAGTACATTTACCCCTATTGGCTCTATGAGCAACGGTACGTTGGTTATGAATCCAAATGGTTCTTACACATACACACCAAATCCGAATTTTGTTGGTACAGATAGTATCAGCTATGTAGTTTGTTCGCCAGCACCGGTAAATCTATGTGATACAACTACATTGACTATTGTGGTTACGCCATTGTATTCTGATATTGGAAATACAATTATTGCTCAAGACGATCATGCTACTACACCTGTTAATGTTCCAGTTACAATGTGTTTGCTTTGCAATGATAGCGATCCAAATGGTAATACCATTGGAAATCCAACTGTCATTTCAAATCCTTCAAACGGAACTGTGGTTGTGAATCCAAATGGTACCGTGACTTATACACCTAACCCTGGTTTTACAGGTGAGGATGTTTATCAATATGCAATTTGCGATAATGGAAATCCAATTGCGTGCGATACAGCTTATGCTTATGTTACAATAGTTGACAATCCAATTACAAACAATCAAACTTATGCTAATGATGATGCGTACACAACAAATGTCAATACGCCAATCAACAACAGCGTTGCTGGAAATGATACAGATCCTCAAAACGATGCTGTGACATTTACATTGGTTTCTAATCCAGCAAATGGTACAGTTACTTTAAATCCTAATGGATCATTTACATATACGCCAAATGCAGGGTATACAGGACCTGATCAGTTTGTATATAGTAAATGCGATAATGGAACACCAGTTGCTTGTGATACTGCTACAGCTTATATAACAATCAACCAACCTCAACAAGATGCAAATCCAGATATCAATCAAACAACAGTGAATGTCCCTGTTTCAGGAACCGTAGCAACAAATGATAATGTAATACTGGGTTCTACATTTACACAATTAGGAACTATGAGTAATGGTACATTAGTTTTAAACACTGATGGAACATACACGTATACACCAAATCCTGGATTTGTAGGTAGAGATAGTGTTCAGTATATTGTATGTTCACCTGCACCTGTAACCCTTTGTGATACAACTACTTTGACAATCATTGTTTCGCCAGGTTTTAAATTAGGTACAAATACTGTTATTGCTCAAGATGATCATGGAACTACGCCATTTAATACGCCAATCAATATGTGTATTAAATGTAACGACAATGATCCACAAGGTGATGCAATTGGGGCGCCTGTAGTGATTGCAAATCCTTCGAACGGTACAATTGTAGTAAATCCGAATGGAACAGTAACCTATACGCCTAATCCTGGCTTTACGGGCACTGATGTATATACGTACTATATCTGTGACAATGCAAGTCCAGTAGCTTGCGATACGGCTGATGTGTATATTGATGTAACTGTAGTTCCTGTTACTACAAATCAAACTTATGCTAATGATGATGCGTATGTAACATCTGTAAATACTCCAGTGCCAGGAAGCGTAGGCTTGAATGACACTGACCCTCAAGACCATCCAGTTACTTTTTCGCAAGTAACAAATCCAGCCAATGGAACTGTTGTATTCAATCCCGATGGAACATTTGTATACACACCAAACAACAACTATGATGGTCCAGATCAGTTTATTTATAGTAAATGTGATAATGGAACGCCAGTGACTTGCGACACTGCAACAGTTTACATTACCATCTTCAAACCAAATGCAGCATTACCTGCAATTATGTCTCAATTTGGAGTTATTGCAAATGAGTGTAATGCACGCCTAGAATGGACTACCGCACAAGAGTTTAATGTTGATTATTTTGAAATTCAACGTAAATCAGAAAATGGTCAATTTGAAGTTGTAGGCACTAAGCAAGCAATTGGTTTAAGTCAAGTGCCATTGACATATTCTTACACTGATGCCAATGTGTCAAAAGGAACTACAGAATACCGATTACGTACTGTAGATATAGATGGTAAATTTGAATATAGTGTTGTTCGTACAGTGAATATTACTTGTAATGCAGCAAGCGATGTTAAATTGTATCCAAATCCTTCTTCTACATCTACAACCCTTTCAATTAGTACACCAGAAGAATTGACTTTTGATGTGAAAATGATCGATGCAGTTGGTAAAGTTGTATTCCAAACTTCTATCGATTTGAACAATGAAACAAAATTGGTGAATATTCCTGTAACGAACTTAGCAACTGGTTTATACACGATTATGGTTTCTGACAGACAAAATGAAATGAAAGCAATTCGCTTCCAAAAAACACAACAATAATAGAATCTCAGATTCGAAACTTTAATCAGAAAACCGCTCAATGAGCGGTTTTCTGATTTATATTTGGAGTATGAAAATAGTTATATGCTTATTGTTGCTTTTTTTTATACGGATTGACAGCCAAGCACAATCATATGAAATGCAACTTCTTGAACATCGAAAAACATACAAGGCGGAATTTTTAAAAGACGAAAATAGTCCGTTGACAAAAAAGGATTTGAAGTATCTTCAATTTTATGAAATTGATTCAAATTATGCTGTACAAGCTTTTTTTGAAAAAATGATAGATACTGTTGGATTTGATATGCAAACCCACAATGGTGTTTTGAAAAAGTATTTTGTTTACGGAAAAGCTCGATTTCAGCTCAAACAAAAAGAATGTACATTGTTCATCTATCAAAGCCAGAAATTGATGACGAAAGCTGGATTTGAAGATTATTTATTCATTCCGTTTACAGATTTAACGAATTACACCGAAACATTTGGTGGTGGTCGATATTTGGATTTTAGGTTAAAGGACATTGTCAACAATACATTGATAATCGATTTCAATAAGTGCTATAATCCTTATTGTGCCTACAAAGAAGGTTATTCTTGCCCTATACCGCCTAAAGAAAATGCCTTAGACCTTGAAATTCGAGCCGGTGAAAAGAATTTCTCTAAAAATATTCAGGAAAATTAATCCTTGATAGAATAAATGCATTCCATTTTTACTATTCTTGTCTTACATTTGTTGATTCTAAAACGATAATTCATGCTTTTAGCGCTATTAATGTCATTTGTTGCAGGTAAAATTCTCATGATTTCGATCATTTTGGGAGGTTCATTGGGAATAGCAATGTATGCAACATGGGCTGAACGTAAGGTGGCAGCTGTCATGCAGGACCGTCGTGGTCCAAATAGGGCAGGGCCTTTTGGGCTTTTTCAGCCTTTAGCTGATGGTTTAAAACTCTTCATGAAAGAGGAGATTATTCCTATTTTCTCATCAAAATTTTTATTCATTTTGGGGCCATCATTGGCAATGTTAGTGGCTACAATGACGAGTGCTGTCATACCTTGGGGGCCAGATTTGCAGTTTGCTGATGGAAGTACTTTTGAACTTCAAGTAGCCGATGTCAATATTGGTATATTGTTCATATTTGGTGTAGTTAGTTTGGGGGTTTATGGTATCATGTTGGGTGCTTGGGCTTCTAACAATAAATATTCTCTATTAAGTAGTATCCGTGCAGCATCTCAAGCTATTTCGTACGAGTTGGCACTGGGTATTAGTCTTATTGCAATTGTAATGTTGTCTGGTAGTTTAAGTTTGAGAGATATTGTGGAGCAACAACATGGTTTTTGGAAAGACAATTATTTTACATGGAATTTCTTTAAGCAGCCTCTTGGGTTTGTTATATTTTTGGTTTGTTCATTTGCAGAATTAAACCGCGCACCATTTGATATGGCTGAGTGCGAAAGTGAACTAATAGGTGGTTACCATACAGAGTTTAGTTCTATGAAACTTGGCTTTTATTTGTTTGCTGAGTATATCAACATGTTTATTACTTCAGTGATTTTAAGTACTTTGTATTTTGGTGGTTACAATTATCCAGGTATGGATTGGGTAGCTTTGCATGTCAATCCTATTGTATTCTCATTTATTGGTCTTGGTGTTTTATTAGCTAAAGCAGTAGGATTTATCTTGTTTTTCATGTTTATTCGTTGGACTATTCCTCGTTTCCGCTACGATCAATTGATGAATTTAGGATGGAAAAACTTAATTCCGTTAGCTTTGATTAATATGTTAATCACGGGTGCGGTTATTTTATATTTTAATAATTAATTCAACACATGCAGTATAATATTTCAAAAAAAGCAAAACCAGTCGATCGTCATCCCATGACGTTTATGGAAAGCCTTTATATACCAACTATTGCAAAAGGTTTGACAATCACTTTAGGGCATATTTTTAAAAAGAAAGCAACCATTAATTATCCGGAAGTGCAACGCCCGTTTAGTTCTACGTTCAGAGGTTTACATATACTCAACCGTGATGAGCAAGGCCGTGAGCGTTGTACAGCTTGTGGGTTGTGTGCATTGTCTTGTCCTGCAGAAGCTATTACGATGGAATCTGCTGAGCGAAAAGCTGGCGAAGAACATTTGTATCGAGAAGAAAAATATGCAGCCAAGTACGAAATCAATATGTTGCGCTGCATTTTCTGTGGATTGTGCGAAGAGGCTTGCCCTAAAGATGCAATTTACTTGACACAAACATTTGCGCCTGCTAACTTTGAACGTAAAGGTTTTATCTATAAAAAAGATGATTTATTGATTCCTGAAACAGAAGCATCTAAAAAATTAAATTAACTTGTATGGACATTCATCAAATTGTATTTTGGATATTAAGTATTTTAACCCTCGTTTTTGCTATTGGTGTCATCATGAGTAGAAACCCGATTAGTAGTGTGTTATTTCTTATTTTGACATTTTTTACTATTTCTGGTCATTACGTTATGATGAACGCGCAGTTTTTGGCAATTGTCAATATCATCGTCTATGCTGGTGCTATCATGGTTTTGTTTTTATTCGTTATCATGCTAATGAACCTCAATAGCGACACAGAGCCACAAAAAAATATGTTGGTTCAGTTTGCTGCAGTAATATCTGGCGGTGCATTGTTATTGGTATTTGTAGCTGCACTCAAAACCTCATTGACAGGTATTGAAGACAAACAAATCGATTTGGCCAATTCGACTGATATTGGATTAATCAAAAATTTAGGTAAAGTTTTATTTACCGATTTTGTTTTTCCTTTCGAAATTGCTAGCGTCTTGTTTTTAAGTGCAATGATAGGTGCAATTGTGTTAGGAAAAAAAGATGCTGATATTCTTACTATCGAAGGATAATTAGTATCCTAACGTCTTCATAATTCGCTCTAACTCCGGTTCCTTTTCAGGGTTGTAGTCATCGTTCAAATCAATGCCGTTCATTTTTCCCCAAGCTTGGTAATAAGCTGCTGTTATTGGGTTTTTCAATTCCTTCACGATTTTGTAGCAATTGGTTTCCAACTGACGATTAATCAATTTGACCAACAAGCGACCTTGAGTGATATTTAAATTACTGAGTTGATCCTCAAAATTCGCTTTAATTTCTTTTTCTTTGGTTTTGATATGGAGCCTACGATTACGCTTTGACATGCTTGCAGTTGCTTGTTCTATTTCATAAAACGTTTTTATAGCGGCATTCGCATAAGGAAGCACTATTTTGACATAATGCTTCATTTGATTATAGTGGTAACGGTCTGTATCGTTAGTGAATAAATGAGAAGCTACCACTGTAGCTTCATTGAGTTGGATGTGATATACAGGCGCTCCTTTCTCATTTGGTGCATTGGTAGGGAATATTTGCTGTGCGTTGGTTTCAACTAAAAACAAACAAAAAAGTAGGCTAAAAAGGACTTTCATTATTATTACGGTTTATTCGCTGTAAATTTAAGACATAAAAAAAATTAAATAGTTAAATGTCAACTAAGCATAGGTTACATTTGCCGTTTTGACAAGATGATTGATCCAACTATACATACAGCTGAACTAAGCCACGCTATCAAAATTGCTTATACAGACTCTGGTAAACAGCATAAGACAGTACTATTGTTTATACATGGTTTGGCCAATTATATGCAGGTGTGGCAATGGAATACTATTGTATTGCAAAATTATGCACGTTGTATAGCAATCGATTTGCCTGGAAACGGACATTCTTCTAGAGGAAATCATGCGTATAGCATTGACTTTATGTCTGAGAAAGTGCACGAATTTATTCAAATTTTAAAACTCGAAAACGTCATTCTTGTTGGGCATTCTATGGGCGGTCAAATTGCCTTGAATATGGCGTTGAAGTATCCTGACTCCGTTCAAAAACTACTTTTATTTGCGCCATCAGGATTTGAATATTTCGCACCACATGAGGTTATGATGATTAAAGGTATGATGAATTTGGGCGGATTTATGAATATGGATGAATTTCATCTTTCGCAGTCCATACAGTCTTCTTTTTACAAACATTCAATTGTGGCAAAGAAAATCATTGAAGATTTGACGCTAATAATCCAGAATAACGATAGAAATCAATACAGGCGTATGGTAGATCGATGCATAGCATCTATGTTGGACCATCAATTGTTTTACCATCTCAAAAATATACAACAAGAAACACTCGTGTTTTTTGGCGATCATGATATGTTGATACCGAATAAATTTTTGCATCCGCAACAAACAAAAGAAATAGCTCGAAATGCGGTAGCACAAATGAAGCATGCAAATTTGATTATGTATGCCGAAGCAGGTCATTTTATTCAAATAGAACGAGCCGCGGAGGTTAATGCCGATGTGATCGCTTTTTTAAATGCAAATACTCAATAAGTATTTTGTCTTTTTGGATTCTTGATGGTTCGATGTTGATTTTTTTTAACTTCAAACCTTAAAAAGCACCCTTTGTTCCTTAAGCAACATAGTATTGCTTTTATTTTCTTTTATTTGAAAATAAATAGGCCATTGAAACTACGCAATCGTTATTGACTAAGCCTTGTACAAAACACGACGAACTATATTCGGAGTAAATCAATTGAGTCCCAGTATGAAATGAAACTGAAAATTTAAAATGTTGATTAACTAATGTATTGATTCCTACTGAAAATTGCTCTTGAAAGCGTTTGATAGATCTGTTATTCTCATTGGCAATAAATGGGTCGAATTCATTTTCTGTGATTAAATCTTTAGATGCAATATCGTGGTCGAATTCATTTCTAGTAGTATGGTTACCTGCTACGAAATAGTTTGGTCTGAAGCCGACGAATAAGCTTGGATTAAGCCTCCAAAGTTTAAATGAGTATCCTACAGAAAGCGGTAAGGCTATTTTGTGGAATGTTTGATTCTCCCATTTGTCGCTTGTGTAAGTTCCACCATAGAGCATGTCATTCCCATCACGATGAGAATGGTAGCGAAGTCCAGATTGTTGATATTGAATCCCCGCGGATAAATAAAGGTGTTTTTTAATTCTTAGTTCTGATGTTAAGCCTAAAAGTGGGCTTATAAGTGACGTTGTTTTTTCAGTTACCTTGTCATTACGGGATTCGATAGTGTAGGAATTATTTTGGGGTAATTGCGAAAAAGCAAAGCCAAATTCTGCACCATAATTCAATACGACTTGTGCTTGCACTATCTGGGATAGGGTTATCATTAAACTAAATAGCAATAGAAAAAGTAAGTGTTTCATGTAGTTAGTTATTGTTGTCTATAATGAGGCGAAGTTTATAAATGATTTCAATGATACTCGAAAATAGTAAACTAAGTTGAATAAAACAATATGTTTTTTACTACTTAATACATAATATCATCTAAAAATATACCATTCTCAGGGTATAGTCTCTGTCTTATGATAGACTTACTTTTGGCAAAAAAAAGCATGAAAAAAATTCTATTGACATGGATAACTAGTTTAGCAGTTTTAGGTGCAACAGCTCAGTGTTTACCTTTTGATATGTCTTATAATGCCACTGGTTATAAACAGTTTGATTTAGCAACTTTCACTGATGGTAGAGCATTTGCCATGCAAACTGATAATAAAGTTATTGTTTTAGGTCCAGTAGGATTAGGCTCTGGTAGTTACGATTGGAAAGTAACTAGGCTGAATACGGATGGAAGTGTGGATCAAACGTTTGGTATCAACGGTTATGTTCAAATCAGCTTTGGTGCAACTTGCGATGAACCATAAGATGTGGTAATTCAGTCCGATGGGAAAATTATAATTGTGGGAAGTGCAACCCTGGCCAATGGTGTTAATTTTTGTGTGGCAAGGCTTAATACTGACGGTACTTTAGATAATACGTTTAATACAACAGGGCAATACAATTTGTATATCAATGGAGCTTGTTATGCCTATAAAGCTAATGTGCAGTCAGATGGTAAAATATTGGTTGGAGGTTCCTCTACAGACAATTCTGAGAGAGTAGCTACGATGTTCAGATTAAACACAGATGGTACACTCGATTTGACATTTGGCGCCTCGGGAATTGTAGAAATGGATGCTGTGCCAGCAGATAATCGGAGCGAAATATTAGATATCGAACGCAATGGAACGGATATTTATGCACTAGGATATTCAAATTTAAATTTTACGAACAATAAAACGGTAGTGTATAAATTAAGTTCAAATGGCACCTTGGATGCAACGTTTGATACCGATGGAATGAAGGTTATCAACCAAATGTGTTATCGTAAAATAATTGTACAGCCCAATGGGAGCTTCGTTACGTTTGGTAATGGTTTAGTCGTTAAATACCTTCCTAGTGGAGCATCAGATAATTCATTTGCTGATGGTGGGTATTTGGGTATTTCAAACGTGTCTATTTTTGATGCAATACGAGGGGCAGATTCAAACTATTACTATACCGGTACGAATGCTGGTATGAATGATAAAATGATTGTCGGACGTCTTTTGCCTGACTTCAAAAAGGATACCACCTTTTGTGATAGTTCTAAAACATCATTTTCCATAGGAATGAATCATTCAGCATATAATATCATGCAACAATCCGATGGTAAACTTTTGGTAGGAGGGAATGCTGATAGCGCTGTAGTGGTACGTTTCATGTTGTCAAGCCCAAGTGAGAGTTCATTTTACAATCAAGTTTCATCAGATTTTTCTATTTATCCAACCGTTGTAGTTGACAATAGGATTCATTTTAGTCAAACAATACAAACTGGTGAATTGTCAATATATGCAAGTACAGGTCAACTTGTGCATAAATCTACATTGAAGGCAGCGAAAGACTATGCTATCAATGCTGATTTGCAGGGTATTTATTTTATTCAGGTTAAAACCATGTCTTGGTCTAAAACCTTTAAAGTTATTCTACGTGATTAGAATTTTATAGATGAAATCTTATAACCTTCTTTTTTCTATCGATTTATAGTTTCAAAACTAGTTTTTCTTCCCTTTATAGTCAAGAGAGTATAGATGTTAAATGGGTATATATGTTACTCAAAACACACGCTTTAGAATCTTAAAAAAGTGAAGTGGGGTAATGTCGAGGTGTATTTTAAATATTATAACAAAAAATATGCTTAAACAACAAGATTATTTTTTCTTTTGTAGAATAATATCTTCTAACTTCGCAGATACTTTATAATTAGGGGATTTTTTACGAAAAAAACTATGGGTTTATTTAACTTTTTTACGCAGGATATTGCCATTGACCTTGGTACTGCAAACACTTTAATCATACACAACGATCAGGTTGTCGTAGACGAACCGTCTATTGTAGCCGTAGATCGTACGACCAATAAAATAATAGCAGTAGGTAAACGCGCCATGATGATGGATGGTAAGGTACACGAAAACCTTAAAACCATTCGACCATTAAAAGATGGTGTTATCGCCGATTTTAATGCCGCAGAAGGCATGATACGGGAAATGATTAAACTCATTTACCCTAAAAAACCGTTGTTTGCACCCAGCTGGCGCATGGTTATTTGTATTCCATCTTCTATTACAGAGGTGGAAAAACGTGCCGTACGTGATAGTGCCGAACAAGCTGGTGCTAAAGAAGTCTATATGATACACGAACCTATGGCAGCTGCTTTGGGTATAGGTATCGATGTAGAAGAACCTACTGGTAACATGGTTATTGATATTGGTGGTGGTACTACTGGTATTTCTATTATTTCATTGTCTGGTATTGTATGCGACGAGAGTATCCGTATCGCAGGTGATGAATTTACCGCTGATATTATTGAAGCAATGCGCCGTTATCACAGTCTTTTGATTGGTGACCGTACAGCAGAACAAATCAAAATACAAGTAGGTAGTGCTTTGAAAGAATTGGACAATCCTCCAGATGATGTGGCTGTAAATGGTCGTGATTTGGTGACAGGTATACCTAAACAAATCATGGTTTCTTACCAAGAAGTAGCCGATGCATTGGATAAATCTGTCTTTAAAATAGAAGAAGCAGTATTGAAAGCTTTGGAAAAAACACCACCTGAGTTGGCTGCTGATATTTTCCGACGTGGGTTGTATTTAACCGGTGGAGGAGCTTTGCTAAGAGGTTTGGACAAACGTATTTCGCACAAAATCAAATTGCCGGTGCATGTAGCTGACGATCCATTACGTAGCGTAGTTCGTGGAACTGGTATGGCTTTGAAGCATATACACAAGTATCCATTTTTGATGCAATAGTAGCCGAATAGTGCCATTTTGATCACAAGTATATTTTCAACAGAAGTCACGTGCGTAATTTGATCCTTTTTATAAAACAGTATAATTCGTTTTTTGTATTTCTGTTGTTGGAAGTGATTTGCTTTGCGATTATATTTAGAAATAATCATTTTCAACAAACTTCGTACATCAATTCATCTCGAACTATTGCAGGTAGCTTGTATGCCAAAAAGCATAAAATGGTCTCATATATAGGTTTGAAGCGAGTCAATGACAGCCTAGCCGCTGAAAATGCGCGCTTAAAAAATAAATTATCTGTTCAAGCTACACCAAATCCATTAAAAGATACCAATTACACTTTATCAATTACAGAGGACTCTATCCATAAAAATGTAAATTATACCTACATGCCAGCCAAAGTCATCAATAATTCTGTCGATCAAAAGGTGAATTATATTACTTTAGACATTGGTAGCAAACAAGGTGTGCGTAAAAACATGGCGGTCATCAACGATAAAGGTATAGTAGGAAAAATATCACATGTGAGTGAAAACTACAGTGTAGCGCTTTCTGTTTTATCAGAACGGTTTAATGTGAGTGCAATGGTAAAGGATGGTACTGTAGGAAAAATAGCATGGGATGGCAAAGATCCTGAATTTGTAACGCTTACTGGTATTCCTCAGTCAGTCAAAATCAAACCTTTAGATTCTGTATTTACCAGCGGTTATGGGTACAGTATTTTTCCTGAAAAAATATTGATTGGTCGTGCAGCAAAGTCGCTCAATGGAACTTCCTATAAAGTATGGTTGAGTACTCAATTTACCAACTTGCACTATGTCTATGTCATAGCTGAAGAAACCAATATAGAACGTCAAAAACTAGAAGAATCCATTCAAGAAGAACAATAACATGAGCGCACCTATTCGATTTATTGTAAATTTTATTTTGATCATGGCCGTTCAGGTCTTTGTCTTAAATGATATTGTACTCAAATCGTCGTTGACTTTGGTCGGTATTCCTGCATTCATTCCATTAATATATCCTTTAGTGTTGTTGTTATTGCCTGTCAATACCAATCATTGGCTTACCATGTTCTTGGGCTTTGTAGTAGGTCTAACGATGGATATGTTTTGCAATACCCCAGGCATGCATGCCGCAGCGTGTGTATTACTTGGATTTATACGTCCTAGTCTATTAAATTTATTTTTTCAGCAAAGCATCAAAGAACTAGGCGATACGGTTCCTACCTTGTTTCGAATGGGCTTGCGATCGTTTTTGTTGTATGTAGCCATGGCTATTTTAATTCATCATTTGTTTTTTTACATCATTCAAATCTGGAGCTTCAAAAACTTCTTTTACATTTTGTTTAAAACATTGCTATCAGGGATACTGAGTGTACTCCTTATTTTGTTGAGTCAATTGTTGTTTGCCAAGCGCGAAATACGTCGTATATGATTTTGCCCAGTTTATTTACTGCATATTCTGAAGAGCGAGGTTGGGGTGTGTATACCAATGCCGATATTGAAGCTGATACTATTATCGAAATTTCACCGGTCATTGTCATGTCTGCCAAAGAGAAAAAACTACTAGACCAAACGACGTTGTACAATTATATTTTTGATTGGACCGAGGATCAATGTTGCATGGCTATGGGCAATGTCCCTGTTTACAATCATAGTTATACCTCCAACTGTGAGTATATTCAAGATTTTGAAGAAGAAGTGATTTATATCAAAACAATGTGTGCTATTGAAGCAGGCGAAGAACTTTTTGTAAACTACAACGGCGACTGGGATGATGATAAGAAGGTATGGTTTGATGTTATTTAAAATAAAGTTTGTATTTTTATTTATTGATGTTAGGTTTTCTGTTTGATTAAAAACCCAACAGTGAAAAATCCTAAAAATGAAAACTAC
>JBILCF010000118.1:0-8781 GCA_044353325.1 Chitinophagaceae bacterium
ATGTAACAACTAATTTTCGTTGAATGATTTCGATGGCCAATGCGCGCATCAAAGCTGGAGGTGCAGCTTCATCCACAAAGTGAAAACCTGATGTGCCTGTTTCAGCAATGATTGTCTCCATTCTGTCGCACAATAAGGCTGCTGTGAGCGGCTCATAATCTCGAATATATGGCAATGTGATATCGCAAAATGTACATTTACCCCAATAGCATCCATGTGCCATCGTGAGCTTATTCCATCGTCCATCGCTCCAAAGTCGATGCATGGGATTGGCTATTTCGATTACCGAAATATAGCGATCGAGCCATAAGTCACTGTAATCAGGTGTTCCAACTTCGCTTTGTTTGTAATCTTGGCAAGATGCATTGTTGATATAGACAGCATGGTCGCCAACTAATGCAAAAGTTCGTTTTAATCCTTGAATAGAACGCGTTCCTTGGATGAATTCTAGTATACACTCAATAGGCGATTCGCCATCGTCGATGCAAATGAAATCCATAAATTCAAAAACACGTGGGTCTGATATAGAACGCAATTCAGTATTGGGAAAACCTCCTCCCATCGCTATTTTGATGGAAGGGAAGTTTGTTTTAATCCATTGCGCACATCGGAAAGCACTGTACAGATTGCCTGGAAAGGGTACTGACAATGCAATCAATTTTGGTTGTTTAGTTTTGATATGTTTTGCTAAAAGTTCAATGTGGATTTGATCGATGAACGTGAGCGGTTTGTGAAGCTCGTCATAAAGTTCATCAAAGGTATTTGCAGAACGTCCCATACGTTCGGCATAACGACTAAATCCAAAGTGTTCGTCAATGCATTCTTTGATGTAATCCGAAATATCTTCTAAGTATAAAGTAGCTAGATGTTTGGCTTTGTCTTGAATGCCCATTGCACCAAATGCCCATTGTATATCATCAAGTTGCTCAAAACGAGAGGCCTCAGGCAAAAAGTTGCGTTGACATATTAAATCAGCCAAGGTTGGGGTTTTGCCTTGCAAAAAAAGAATCACCGAATCGATTGTAGTGATGTAGGTCGATTGGAGTGTATGTATTCGTTTTGCATTTGCACTGATTATATTATTGACTTGACTAACTTGAAATAAATTGGTTAAACCTGATTTGGAAAATAGCACCAGTATGACTTCAATGCCAAGGTCTAACTGATAAGCGTCTATAGATTTTGTATTGAGAAATCCCTTGAGATAAGCCGTAGCAGGATAGGGCGTATTCAATTGTGTAAAAGGGGGCGTTATCAGAAGTGCAGTAGTAGACAATGGTTGTAATATGGATGCAAGATAAGGATGCATGAGCAATTGATAAAATGAATCGACAAAATCGAAATGAATAAAAAAAGCCAGCTACAAAGTGCTGGCTTTTCAATGTTGTAATTGGTATTATTTGTCTATTGATCCAACGACACGTTTCATAAACGTATTGATGGCTTCCGTTTTAGGTGTGCCATTTTTAATCATTTTACTGACTTCAATAGCACCAGAAAGGTTAGATAACAATTCGCCTATCACATCGAGTTCCTCATCCGATATGCGATCGAGTTCAGTCAAGGACTCCAATGTATCGGTTGTTTCTTGTAAATAATCGATGTCTTTTTGCTCTGCAAAATTGACCAAATGTTTAATGATGTGTAACTTCATGGATAAATTCGTTTAAAACGTCTGCTTTGTTTGTCTGTACTTGAGTGTGTAATTGTCCATTGATAAACGATGCGAACGTAGGCAAGTTGTCTACTTTAGCCAATTTGCGTGACTCCGTGAACTTTTCTGCATCAACGATAACGTAAGTTAAGTCATTATGTTCGGTTTCACTTTTTTTAAATTTAGGCTTCATGATTTTGCAGTTGCCGCACCAACTTGCACTGAACTGTACAAATACAGTGGGATTAGCTTGTATGATTTCTGCAAGATTATCTTGTTCTAGTTCGATTAGCATAGTTTGAAAATTAATGATTTGATAAATAAGATGCAACACCATCGCGTGAAGCGCTCATTGCGTCTTTACCTTCTTCCCAGTTTGCAGGGCAAACTTCGCCGTGTGTTTGAACATGGGTATAAGCATCAATGATACGGATAAACTCATGCACATTACGACCAATAGGCATGTGATTGATACCTTCGTGTACAACAGTTCCTTCTTCGTCAATGACATAAGTTGCACGATACGAAACGTTGTCGCCATGGATTAAATAATCATCTTCTTGTCCCATTGTACCATCAAGAATATCTAATAAAGCAGATAAGTTTCTGTTGCTATCAGCGATTAAAGGAAATGTAACGCCTTCAATACCTCCAGCATTTTTTGGTGTGTTTAACCATGCAAAATGAACTTCTGCAGTGTCACACGAAGCACCTATTACAATTGTGTTTCTTTTTTCAAATTCTGCCAAGGCCTCTTGGAAAGCATGGATTTCAGTTGGACATACAAACGTGAAATCTTTTGGATACCAAAATAATAAGACTTTCTTTTTTTCATTAACCGCTTTTTGGAATACATTGAGTTCAAAAGCATCTCCCATAGAATCCATAGCTTTGACTGCAATGTTTGGGAATTTTTTTCCTACAAATGACATGTTTATTTTTTTTAAGTTTTAATGATTAATTACACTGCAAAGATACTAAAATTAATAGATATATCAAATGTGAAAAGAAAAAATATATAGATAAAATCTATAAATAAGTCATTTTTTATAATTACGATTTTAATATAAAATCAAGCGAATTCATCTTGGTTACTAAAAGTTAGATTCATTTTCATTGAATTCAATATGAAGAATATGTAATAATCTATGAACTATTGGAGTGAAAAATACAGCTGTAATACTCAAAAATGCAACTCCGCTGTACAATGCATAAAATGAAGAAAACAATTTCGCACTATCGGTTTTCATTTCGGCGACAGGACCCATTCCTGTCAAAATCATACAGGACATGTGAAAGCTATCAATTGCATTAAGACCACCTAAAAAATAATATCCTATTTCGCCTATACCGACAGACAAAAGAATTAAACCAAAAGCAAAAAAGGCATATTTAAAAACCCTTACATAAAAATGTTGGATTGATATAAGACTTTGATTTTTCTTTTCAAGCTTCATAATGTTTTATTTCAGCATTTTACTGATTTTGTCTGCTGTTTGTGGATGGTAGTTTGGTTTTGCTTTTGAGAAAATTGCATTGGCCATTTCTTTACCTTTGGGCGTTTTTATTAATTCGCCATACAAAGGTTCAAGAAATTTTTTACGTCCTACTTGCATCAAAAATTGCTCCATAGCAGGATAAGCCACATCATAATTTGACGCAATGCAGAGTTTATACCATTCATCTGCGATCTCACTATTTTTACTTACTGTAAATTGAAATGTTTTATCGAGTGCATCCATTTTGGCCAAATTCAAAGGATGACTAAGTTTTCGAATAAACTGAAGCCATTCGTGTGTTGACCAGGTACTGGCGTTTATTTTTTGAGCATTGCCATTGGCTTCAAATGCTGTTCTGGCTTTGTCTACAACAATAAATCGTGTCGGAAGGCTTCTTGGACAATTATCAGGTAAGCCAGGTTCGTAAACCCATTTGTTGACTTGTATTTTTGCTTTGATGTTTGTGTCACCTTTAAATAGTTCTTTATCCATAAAGGCCAAGCAGTCTTCTGTTGTCGTTGGTTTAAAAGCATGTGTTGTAAAATAGGCATTGAGCCATGGATCAAATTTGTCTCTACCAATAGTTTCCTCAAGCAAGCGAATAAAGACAGCGCCTTTTTCATAAGGGATATTTGAGAAAGCATCACCAGGATGTCGTTTGTTCAAATCGACTTTTAAACGTGTATCGGCACTATCCATTCCCATAGCACTCAAATCTGATTGCATGTCTTGATAACCAAGTTCCCATAGCATATCAACATAAGATTTGTCAGTGATTTTTTCCATGATTCGTCGTTCGAAGTAGGTTGTAAAACCTTCATTGAGCCACAGATCATCCCAAGTGGCATTGGTCACTAAGTTGCCGCTCCAACTATGTGCCATTTCGTGTGCGATAAGAGAAACTAAACTTTTGTCGCCAGCCAATATAGTTGGGGTTGCAAATGTTAGACGTGGATTTTCCATACCACCAATTGGGAAAGATGGTGGTGCTACTAAAACATCGTAATTGCCCCAACGATATGGACCTCCAAGCTCTTCAGCCGCTTGCATCATTTTTGGTATATCACTCAATTCAGCTGCAGCTTTGTCGAGCATTGATGGTTCTGAGTAAACACCACTTCGCGCATCTATGGCTTTGTATTCTATGTCACCAACTGCCAATGCAATTAAGTAAGTTGGGACAGGTATTTCCATACTAAATTCATACAAACCTTCTGGGTTTTTTGTTTGCGGATTTTTGGCACTCATTACGGCCATCATACCTTTAGGTACCCCTACGATTGCATTGTATGTAATGCGGTTTGCTGGTACATCCTGACAAGGTAGTAATGAGCGTGCATGTATGCTTTCGCATTGAGTAAACAGATAGGGGAGCACTTTTCCGGCAGTTTGAGGTGCAGCAAGCCATTGCAAGGCAGTTGCATGTTGTCCGGTATTGTATTCTATAGTCACAACGGTATCCTTTTCTGTTATGGGAATAGATAAACCACTACCATAGTCATCTATTTCGGGTGTTTGAAAGTATTGGACTTCCTTATTGTTGACTTTGATTTTCTTAATGGTAAGATCATATGTGTCAAAAATGATGTATTTGCTTTTGGCTTTGTTTTCAAAGGTCCATGTGGCCAAGCCTGTTATGTTTTTATGTTTAAAATCGACATTGACATCCCATGTTAAATGTTTAGTTCTAACTTTTTCGTAATTCGAAAATGTATGCATTTTTTGATTCAATTCAATGACATTTTCGGAATCTATAGGTTTGCAGGACGCTAAAAAAGATAGAATAGCGATAGGAAATAAAAACAATTTTGAATTCATGAAATTAATAGTTGTTGTATGAAAGCATAAAAGTAATACAATCTCTTGATTCAATGTAGGAATGCTAGTTCCAACTATTTTTTCGTTTGTTGTATTGGTCAAAACCGACTTTAAATTGGAATGGATTGTTGTTTTTGTTTGCTGCACTGACCACTACATAGTACCCAATTTTAAATCGTTCATTCCATATTCGTATAATTTTTTCTAAGCCAACAAATGCTTCGAAATACTTCAAATTTCTTTCTGGAAGATAAAGCATGCTTGTACCTGCAACTTCGAGCAAATTGAGTTTTTTAACAACCGGTATTTTATTGATCAATGAGCCATTGAATTGATGTAAATAATGCGCTTCGTAAAAACGTTTGAAAACTGGAAACGTAGAATCTAAGGCTTGGAAACTTGTCATTGGATTATTGAATAAGCCGGGATTGCCACGACTAATAAATTTATAGTCCACATAGCGTAAATCTTTTTGATTGATAAATTCACCTGAAAATAAATGATACTCTGAAATGCCTGCTAATCCTAAATGTAAACGTTGTTTTAATCCTACTTCAATATAATCAAAATCGATTTCACTGTTAAGTACACCATGAACACCCTTACGCCATTTCGCATATATCATTGGGAATTTCGAGCCAAGTATGACCTTCTGCAAAGGCTCTCTTAAGTATTTTTGAAAAGGTGTATATTCAAGTGTAATCGATGCAAAAAGTGCATTGTAGGGTTTGAAATCTACAGGTTGATTAAAGAAATAAGAATCTTTGAAAAGGGAGTCGGCCTGTGTATTGAGTTTTAAATCGGCAAGCGATTGCCTGTTGGCAATTTCTAGTGAATTGCGAACGACAAACCCATTAAAAATTTCTAAACCATGTTCCAGTTCTATATGATCTTTTTTGTAAAAATTACTTCTTCTCAATAAATTAATATAGGCATCGCCCAAAAAGATTAAATCAAACTTACGTCCACCATTGATGGCAAAATAACCACGCGAAAAAGGGTTGTACAATCGATATAAACGAACATCGCCAATGATATTATTATTGCGTGGACCGTAGCTAGCATCAACTGCAATACTGACTGATTTTTTATTTTCAAATTGTTTTCTATAATACAAACTCAATCCATATCGCGTACCACCTGGGAAAAAGGGTCTGAAAATGCTTATCACTGGGGCGAAATTGATTGTTCTTTCTTTGGATCGATTATAGTTTTCGTAACCAAATAGAAGTAACTTTTTCCATGTGAGTTTATTTTCGATTCGATCTATCGAATCCAAATAGGCTTTACTGTGTGTAGCTCTGTACACACTATCTTTGTATGCAATAAATGAAACCTCTTTATCTGTTAGTGGTTCTTTACGAACTGTATTCCAAAAGTTAGAATCTTGTTTGTAGGCAGCAAGTGCTGTAGTGCCTATTTCGTCCCTAAAATAACGTTTAGAAAAAGTAGTGTCTATAATGTATTCGTCATAGATAGCAACTGTTTTGCCAGAAGATTTTGTATTGCCCGATTTTGAATTGTATGTAAATTCTTGTCGCTTTGGCAACCAAGCTTTATCGGCAATAAAGTCATACTCAATACGTGCCTCAAAATAGTCGTATTCAGGCATGTGGAATTTTGGAAATGTAAAATTGGTTTGTACAATAGCCCATGATGTATCCACGATTTGTACATCGCCTTCAATCAATGCATTTCCCATTTTAGTAGGTGTAAAATGGATGTTGTAAAGAGTATAACGATCAAACTTTTTAATCTGAGTCGTTTTGTATTTATAGGCTACCAATCCGCTATAGCTTATAGGCGATAGCATAGGAACTTCAGATAGCGCAGGTATTTGAATTAAGTTGTCATACAAGTTAAAATCTCCATCAGTTGTCGTTAGAAAGAAGAGACTTTCTGAATTCCCCCTTTTTTTTACACCGAGTCTTGTTTCCTTTTTTTTGTTGGGAAGTGCAACATCCAATTGCAGTGAGATTTCGCTCATGCTCATTTGAGCAAGTTCTTGTTTGTATTGAGCTTGCTTTGCAGAATCGGAGATGTTTAGAGTTTGTTTTTTCTTTCCTTGAGTGGTGTTTTCTTGCAAGGCTTTGATATAGACATTGGCTGTGTAGGTCTTCGCTGCAGAACTTATTGTCTCTTTTTGACGAATGACATTTTTTATAATTTCTTCGGCACGGTCTTTTTTAAAATTTACAATTTTTATTTCACCCAAATCATTTGTTGATTCTTTTAAAATGATATTGACGTGCGTCGTATTGTTTTTATGTATTAATTTAATGGCTTCTTTTTTGTATCCTAAAAGGGAGAACAATAATTCATATTCACCAGTTTCGAGTTTAAATTCAAAAACACCATTTTCATCCGTTCGTGTGCCAGTTTGCTCTTCCTTTACTTGAACAGTTACGTAGCTCAAAGGTTCCATTTTCGAATTGGTCACTTTGCCTTTGAGTTTGTAAACCTGTGCAGTGGAGTTCAATCCAATACACATAAGTACAACACACAATACATTAGAAAGGTTTATTTTCATTGTTATTGTGTGTTAGGTCAAACATCAGGTTTATTTATATTAAAAGATTTATTTGTTATTTCCTCCGCCGCCTTCATCGCCACCGCCATCATCTTTTTTCAAATTCTCGTCTCTGTTTTTGGCTTCTTTTTCTTTCTCTTTTTTGGTCTGTGGCTTTTTAGGTATATCTGTCGAATTACGTTGCGATTTGCTTGCAAAACGTATTTGTAAATTTAATCCAATATTTCGTGTTTGATTTTTTCGCAATACACTTTGATTATAGAACGGATATAAATTGTAAATCGTATTAGTTTGTATGGTATTAAAAATGTCATTGGCATTCAGCGTCAATGTCATCATGTTGTTCATAAACGTCTTTTTCAATGCAATATCTAAATTGCCGTAGGGTTTGACTTCTCCTTGCGCTATTACGGTTGTTGCAAAGTAATTACCTGTTACTTGACCACTAAAGGTTTTATTGAATTTGACGTTACTTGTCAATTTGCCAAAACCACCATATCCGGTTCTGGTCAATGAAGCATCGATATTCGCTCCATCGAGTTTGTTTCGAAATGCATTGATATTGATGGTAGCGTCCCACCATGAAAAAATAGTCATTTTATTGGTTAATTCTAAACCATAGGTTTGGCCAGTAGCCAAGTTTCTGTTTTGCGAAAAAGTCGTTCCATTGTCATTGAAACGTCGGTAACGTTGGATTAGATTTTCGGTATATTGATAATATACACTTGTCATAAATGTATTGCCAGTGCCATACTGATTGCTATAGGTGATTTCTGTAGCATTGATAAACTCAGGTCTGAGGTTTGGATTACCCATACTTGTGTCTTGTGGGTTTGTAACATCAATAAACGGAATTAATTGATAAAAGTTAGGTCGATTGACACGGCGTGAATAATTGAAATTGAGATCTTGTGTTTTGGTTAGTTTTTGACTCACAAATAATGTAGGGAAAAGATTGATATAATCGTCTTTAGCTGTTGCATTGTATTGATAAGCAGTGCCTTCATAGGTAAAATATTCTGTTCGTAAACCCAATTGAATGCCCGTATTTTTGAATGAATTTGCGTAGTTTATGTAAGCGCCGTGGACTTGTTGATTAAACACAAAATGATTTTTCAATAAGGTTTCGGGTACTTCAGGTTGATTGAGGTATTGAATAAAAGGTTGATTTTCTGATTTAAACTGGATGAAATAGTTACGCATTCCAAGGTCTATTCTAGCTTTTTTACCAATAGGTTTGGTGTAATCAACTACAAAAGTGCCATTCCAATTTCCGCCTT
>JBILCF010000021.1:0-22902 GCA_044353325.1 Chitinophagaceae bacterium
TCGGTAGTTTAACGCCATAAAACGCTTCATATTTTGCATGATATTCAGGATTTGTCACGTCATAATATCCGGCACCTTGATGTGGTTGACAACCCATATCAGCTGCACCTTGCACATTGTTTTGTCCACGTAGTGGATTTACACCAACACCTCTGCGACCAATATTTCCGGTTATCATAGCCAAATCAGCTATCAACATCACCGTAAATGTTCCTTGAGAATGTTCAGTAACGCCTAAACCATGAAAGCTCATCGCATTGGGTGCTTTCGCATAAGCCATTGCGGCTTCACGTACTAAATTTTTATCTACGCCAGTTATTTTTTCTAATTCATTGATGTCAAAAGAAAGTACATGTTGTTTAAAATCTTCGTAACCTTCTGTTCTGTTTTCGATGAATGATTTGTCTTCTAAATTTTCTTTGATGATAAAATGCAACATCATGTTCAGCAATGCTACGTTTGTTCCTGGTTTGAGTTGCAAATGATAAGTTGCATAATTTGCCAATTGAGTTCGACGCGGGTCTATGACGATAGAAACATTTTTTTGCTTCATAGCAAATTGTTTCATTTTAGCACCTGTCACAGGATGCCCATCTGTAGGATTTGCACCTATAACCATGATACAATTTGTATATTTCATATCCACAACCGAATTCGTAGCAGCTCCTGTTCCAAAAGTACGTTGCATGCCTAAAGCGGTTGGGCTATGGCATACACGCGCGCAACTGTCAATATTATTTGTACCAATAGTGGTACGAATAAACTTTTGCATCAAATAATTTTCTTCATTTGTACATCTTGCCGATGAAATACCACCAATGGCATCAGCACCATATTTTGATTTTATTTCTGTCAATTTATTGGCAATATAATCATATGCTTCATCCCAAGTCGCTTCTACAAACTCACCATCTTTTTTTATCAATGGCGAACGAAGTCTTTCTTTATGATCGTAAAATTTAAACGCATAACGACCTTTCAAGCAGGTATGTCCTTTATTCACTTCAGCATCGTAAGGTGCTTGTATACTTTTAATTTCACCATTCACGGTAGATACTTCTAAATTGCAACCAACACCACAATAGGTGCAAACTGTTCTAGTTTTTTCTTTAGCTACAATACTCTTACTTTCAAACACATCACTTATTGCACTTGTAGGACAAGCTTGTGCACATGCGCCACAACTCACACAATCACTTTCGAAAAATGTTTGCTCAGAACCTTTTACAATATGTGAATCAAATCCTCTACCAGCCATGCTCAACACAAATTGTCCTTGTACTTCATCGCATGCTCGTACACAACGAAAACAATTGATACACTTACTCATATCACTGGTCATGTATGGATGACTCAAATCCTTTTTTCTGTCTAAATGTGTTTTGCCTTCAGGGTATCGAACATCACGAACGCCAACTTGTGCAGCTACATTTTGCAACTCACAGTTGTTGTTGACTTCACATGTCAAACAATCCAATGGATGGTCGGTCAACACCAATTCAATTATATTTTTGCGCAGTTTTTGAATGCGTTTACTTGTAGGATAAATGAAAGCATTTTCCATGACAGGTGTATGACAAGAAGCCATGGCTTTTGCATTGCCATTTTGTACCAATGCCACATCTACACTACATACTCTGCAACTGCCAAATGGATCCAAATTTGGTGCATCACATAATGTTGGTACTAAATTTTCACCCAAACTTCTGCGCACAAACGTTAAAATAGTTTCACCAGGAATAAACTGAAAAGGCACATCATTGATGTAAGCCGTTTTAGTTACTGTAGCTATATTCTTATCGATTCCTTTTATGGGACGTGATGTTTCGAACATGAGTTGTAATTTTGTAGGCTTAAAATTAGTAAATTTAAATTAATAGAACGCAGATTTTTGTGATTTTATAGCTTTGTAAAGACTAAAAATGAATAAATTCCACTAAATTTTAAAAATGAAACTACACCTCTTCATAATAAATCTTTTGTTTTTTGTTAGTCAAAATCTTTTTGCTCAAGACAAAACTAATCATGAAGTAGAAATTGTATTCAATATAAAATCAACTAAACTATCAAAAGTTGAAAAGGAAAAAATTAAAAATTTTTTGGAAGGTCTACAAGAAGATAGCAATAAAGTGTATTGTATAGAATTAATAAATGAAGGTTGTTTTAAAAAGAAATATTTAAGTTGGAATAGAGTTACAAAAATCATACAATTCATAAATGAACATAAAAAAATAAATACAAGTATCTATTTCAATGCGATTTCAAAAAAAAACATTGATTCTATATTATTAAGTTACATTGAAAAGGAAAATGCTCCAACGCATGGTCCACCTCCCTTCCCGAATTTAAAAAAATAAGTTCTACTTTTACCTATGCAATTCCTTATAGAAACAGAACGACTTATTTTACGAGAGTTTCGTACAAACGATGATACAGCGATGTTTGAACTAGATTCAAATCCAGAAGCACATCATTATTTAGGTAATAATCCTGTAACAGATATCCAACAAGTTCAAAATTATATATCTAGCATTCAACAACAATATCTAGATAATGGCATTGGCCGTTGGATTACAATAGAAAAATCATCGAATGAAATAATAGGTTGGTCAGGGTTAAAATTTATTACTGATTACGAAAATAACCATATCAACTTTCATGATGTGGGCTATCGATTTATGCCACAATATTGGGGCAAAGGTTATGCTACAGAAGCTACACATGCTGCTTTAAAGTATGGATTTGAATCAATGAAATTGAATAAAATAGTTGGAACTGCCCATATTGACAATAAAGCATCTCGACGCGTATTAGAAAAATGTGGATTACAATTTGTTGAGCAGTTTTACTGGAATGATATTCCTTGCGAATGGCTAGAAATAACCAATGAATAAAAAATCAACTTCTGTTCAAAATCTGTCTTTTTTTATTGTATTTTGTGCATTCTTAAAATTTAAAATTTTATGCAAAAAATAAGTTTAGTATTGATTGCCCTATTCGGCTCTTTTATTTTAGAAGCACAACAGCTTTTAACACCTGAAAAAATGTGGTCTTTAGGACGTGTAGCTGCGCAAGGAATGAGTAAAGATGGTAAAACAGTTTATTTTAGTGTTTCTATACCAGATATACAAGAAAACAAAAGCCAAACAAAATTTTATGCTATTCCAATCACAGGGGGAAATCCAACAGAAATTAAAGCAATACCAGATCAGCCCAATGTGACTGTAGAAAAAGATGCAGACAACATCAAAGTCTCTGCCGATGGTAATCGTGTTATATACACTCGTGATGTACACCTTCAACACAACAAAGGCATTGATGCATATCCAACACTTACTAAGTCAAATGTATATATCTACGACGATTTGAATCAACGCCATTGGGATACCTGGGAAGATGGCAACTACTCCCATGTATTTGTTGCCGAAAAAGCAGCTGATTTTGCGGTACACGAAAAAGATATTATGCAAGGCGAACTATTTGATTGCCCACAAAAACCACACGGTGGTAGCGAAGATTTATTGTTTACACCCAATGGCAAACAAGTCTTGTATGTAACCAAGAAAAAATCAGGTAAAGCATATGCTATCAGCACGAACACCGATTTTTATTTGTACGATATCGAAACAGCAAAAACCGAAAATATCACCGAAGGCATGAATGGATATGATACCCAACCAGCATTTAGCAATGACGGTACTACGCTAGCATGGTTGAGCATGAAAACAGATGGTTGCGAAAGTGATAAAAACGACTTGTGGATTATGGATTGGACCACACGTACTAAAATCAATTTGACCGAAAATTGGGACGAAACAGTAGGTAGTTTCCAATGGAGTCAAGACAATCAAAAAATCTACTTTATAGCGCCATACCATGGTACCGAGCAGTTGTTTGAAATTTCGATGAAAGTTGAAGGATCTTCCGAAACCGCAATCAAGCAAATTACACATGGTCAATTTGATATCACGGGTATTGCTGGACAAAACGGACAAACATTAGTGGTAACACGCACTGACATGAATCATGCAAATGAATTATATACAGTTGATTTAACAACTGGTTCAATGACTCAATTAACACATGTCAATGACAAAGCTTATGCTGACATTAAAATGTGTACTATCAAAGAACGCTTTACAGAACTCGAAAATGGCGATCAATTATTTTCGTGGGTTGTATATCCACCAGATTTTGATTCTACAAAAAAATATCCTGTTTTATTGTATTGTCAAGGTGGACCACAAAGCGCTTTAAGCCAATTTTATTCATTCCGATGGAATTTTCAATTAATGGCTAGTCAAGGTTACATCGTTATAGCTCCAAACCGAACAGGTATGCCTGGATGGGGGACAAAATGGAATGCAGATATCAGTAAAGATTGGGGCGGTAATCCAATGCGCGACTATTTAGCTGCTATTGATGATATTTCTACCGAAAATTATGTGGATGTTGATCGTAGAGGCGCTGTAGGAGCAAGCTATGGTGGATATTCAGTATTAATGTTGGCTGGTATACACGAAGGTCGATTTAAAACGTTTATTTCTCATTGCGGACTATTCGATTTAAAAAGTTGGTATGGCACTACAGAAGAATTGTGGTTTGCCAACTGGGATATTGGCGGTGCATATTGGGATAAAAACAATCGTGAAGCCCAAAACAGCTATAAAAACTTTAGTCCAAGTAATTTTGTATCTAACTGGACATCACCTATGATGATTATTCAAGGTGGTAAAGATTACCGAGTTCCGATAGAACAAGGTTTACAAGCATATCAGGCTGCCCAACTTCAGGGCTTAAAAAGCAGATTCATTTATTTACCTGAAGAAAATCATTGGGTCATTAAACCACAAAATGGATTGATTTGGCAAAACGAATTTTATCGTTGGCTGAAGGAGACACTTTAATTTTAATATTGTCATACATTTATGATAATATTTACATCTTCTTTGGTTTAAAAAATTATTTTTGTAGCCCTATATACTTTGCAGTGCAAATTTACATACATCTTATTGATGTTGCTTTTGACAAGCAATGGTCTTTTAGCGCAAAAAAGTAAAACAAAGTCAAAGGAATCTCCTAAAACACAAGTCAAAGAAGTATATAAAACCCAATCTCGTGAACAATTGGAGAGTCAGCGTCAATCAATTTTAGAAGAGATTAAACGAACACAATCTGAATTAGAAGTTTTAAGACAAGATAAAAAATCGACATTATCCCAATTGCAAGCGCTTCAGTCTAAACTTTCTGCTCGTCAGTCTTTAATTACAAATATTAACAATGAAATCCGCTTCATAGAAGAAAATATAAACCTTGCAAACAATGATGTTCAAACGCTTCGCACGCAATTGGACACCTTAAAAAAGCAATATGCTGAAATGGTAAGGTATACGTACAAAAACAAAACATCTTCTGATTTAGTTGTATTTCTTTTCTCGGCCTCATCCTTCAATGATGCAATCCGCAGACTCCAATATGTAAAGCAATATCGTGGTTACAGAGCAGACCAAGCCTTAAAAATCACATCGGCTAGCAAACAATTGAGCAACAAAATCACTGTTTTAAATCTTGAAAAACAAAAAAAGGATTACGTTTTAATAGCACAAGAGCAACAAAAGAAAATCTTAGAAGTTGAAACCAACGAGAAAGATAAAGTCGTAACCGAACTAAAAGGTAAAGAAAAAGACTTGATGGCTGGTTTAGCACAAAAAAGAAAATCAGCCGAAGATTTAAACAGAGCAATAGCCGCTGCAATTCAGCGCGAAATAGACCTTGCACGTAAACGTGCTATGCAAGAACGCATGGAGCAAGATAAATTGCGTAAGATGAAAGCTGATCAAGAAAAGCGACTTGCAATGCAAAAAAAGGCGCAAGAAGATGCTGCTTTAGAACGAAAGCGCAAAGATGAATATGAGCGAAAATTGGCTGCCGAAAAACAAAAACAAGAAGAAAACGAACGCAAACTAGCCCTTGCTAAAAAACAACAAGAAGAAAACGAACGTAAACTAGCCGCCGAAAAGCGCGAACGCGAAGAACGTGAAAAAACGCTTGCACTCCAACGCAAAAAACGTGAAGAAGACGAACGTAAAGCCTCACAAATGGCTGAAACCAAACGTATTCAACGTGAAAAACAACTTGCATTAGAAAAACAACAACAAGAAGCAGAACAACAGGAATTAAATCGTAAACGTAAACTTCAAGAAGAGGAACAACGACAATTGTTGGCTAAAAAACAACAGCAAGAAGAAGAACAACGTAGACTACTTGAAGAAAAGAAAAAACAAGATCGTGAACAAGCTAGACTATCAAGTCCAAATTATGGTAATCCTCGTTACATTCCAGATGTAGCCGATAAAGATAAATATGGCAATGTTACTTTAAATACGGGTAGCTCTGAACGTGGATCAAACTCAAACACAGGCTCAAATACTAGCTATGAAAAGCCAAAATCTAACCCGACTGCAACACCTTCAAAATCGAATGTCAAAACATTTGAAAAAGACGACTATAAATTTTCTTTAACACCAAGCGAACTTGAAATAGCGAATAACTTTGAATCAAGTAGAGGTCGTTTACCTTGGCCAGTAGAAAAAGGCTATGTAATTGAACATTTTGGCAAAAACAAACATCCTTTGTTCAATATCACAACTGAAAACTACGGTATTGATATTAAAACAAGCCGCGGTGCTAAAGCACGAGCCGTATTTGCTGGAGAAGTTGCATCCATTATTAGCATACCTGGTGCTGCTGGTCAAACCGTATTAGTGAATCATGGCTCCTATTATACTGTGTATGCAAAGTTGGACAAAGTGATGGTAACCAAAGGCATGAAACTAAGTGTCAAACAAACCATTGGAACAGTCTTGACCGATGATGATGGCAATACACAAATTAATTTCCAAGTATGGAAAGTCGGCGCGAATGGATCTTCATTTAAAGTGAATCCAGAATTGTGGATTGCACAATAATAATCAATTACAACAGAATTCCTTTTTCCTCCATTAGTTTACGTAAATTGAGCAATCCATAGCGCATACGTCCTAATGCTGTATTAATCCCTACCTCGGTCATTTCAGCAATTTCCTTAAAGCTCATGTTGCCATACATACGTAATACAATAACCTCGCGTTGTTCGTAAGGAATCATTTCAAGCATTTTTCGCACTTTACCTTGTGTTTCAAAGCCCATGATACGATCTTCAATATTATTTTCTCCAATATCTAGAATTGAAAAAATATCTTGACCGTCAGGTAAAGTCACTTTCGGAGTTCGCTTCGCAATGCGTAAGTAATCGTAACATAAGTTTCGAGTAACACGCAATGCCCATGGCAAAAACTTGCCATCCTCATTGTACTTACCCATACGTATGGAATGTATAATTTTGATACACGCATCTTGAAAAATATCCTCTGCGATATATCTGTCTTTGACAAGCAAAAAAGCAGCTGTATAAAACTTGTTTTTGTAACGCTCAAGTAATTCTGCGATAGCAGCTTCATGATTCGTACGAATCAATTCTATGAGATTTTCTTCTGTGAGATTTTTAATTGCATTCATAAACTTCTACGGTATTTGTGTGAACAAAATGGTATAAATGTAGAAGTAGTTATATAGGCGTATGCAATTGTGTTAAAAAAAATTGAACAGATACTAAATTAAAATAATTGCAGTTAAGTATGTATCCAATATCAAAAGTAGTATTAATTCTTTAAACGATAAAATTTTTATTTTATTTTTTAAAGTTAAAATTATTTTGAATGGAAATACAACTCAATAGACAATAAAATTAATTTCGGTTAATCAAGAACTCAAAAGGACGAAAATCATTTGAATTGATTTTCTTAGTTAATGTTTGAGATGGCTTGTTGACTCTTTTGGTATACAAATTGACCAACTCAGATGAGTCTTCAGCTTTTTGCAACACTTTGACATCCTCTAGGATATAAAGTATTTTTTTTGCTGTTATAGGTGATTGCTCCACTGGAGATTTTAAGTTCTTCTTATTAAATAGTATTTCGCTGTTACTGTATGCCATCGACTGGAGTGTTTGTATCTTTGATATGACAAACATTGTGCCAAAAGTCACATTTCTAAATAATATTAAAGTTACTGAAAGCAATAATTGACATCCAAAAATACGCTACGAGCCGGAAATACCTGCATTCCGGCGCTATTTGAATGTGCAGATCCTTGTGAGTTTACAGCACCGGATAATATTGTATTTTGAATATTGAAAATATTTTTAACTCCTAGTTGAAGTTGTATGGCATTTTTGAAAAACTTACGTTGTAACGAAACATTAGCAGCATGGATTGGTGCTGTGTAGAGAAATTGTTCATCGACTGTAATCACAGGTTGTTTGCTGTTATACTTATAATTCATATTGATGGAAGTCCCTAACTTCGAAAATAAATATGAACCATTTAGACCAAATTCAAAAATGGTATGTTGGGGTACAATATTGGATTCATTTACATAGGTATAACCTACACCACAATTGAGTGATAATTTTGAGGTTTTGTATTTTGCTTGAAATGAGGTAATCCAATTGGAATAGTGTTCAATATTTTCATAAATACGTAGTATTCCTTGACTATTATAAACTGCCAACGTTATCATATTTTGTATAGAATTCTGGTAGGTATTTAAACTCAAGGTCAAATTACCTTTTCCTACACTTTTTTGGTGATCAATACCAAATTCTAGATGGTGTCCCGTTTCGGGTTTCAAATCCGGATTACCTAAAATGGTATGATTTTGATCTATAAATTGTAAATGAAGTTCTTTTAAAGAAGGGGCTCTAAAACCTTTGGCATAGGATGCTCGGAATTGAGTAGCTTTATTTAAATCATATTTCGCATGGAATGCTGGTGTGTAACCAGGGTTGTAACGGCTGTTGTATGTGACACGAAAAGAAGGTTGCAAACTAAAATGGCGATATCTAATGAGAATCGATGAAAACAAACCTAAATCGGTCATACGTTGTTGTTCATTGGCTAGTTTAAAACTTTGACCAACCTCGTCAGTTAGTTCATAACCTATCAGTGCATCTACGTTTTTAACACGACTAGAGGATAAAGTACCTCGAAGATTGATTGTATTAAATATCGATGTATCTTGATCTCCGACACTTTTTGTTTCAAATTGTCCTAAAGAAACCAAATCTTTTTTAAATCTATTTTTAGTGCGATGATAAATAGAATAGCTGTTGGTTAAATTTAATTGTTCTTTGTTTGAAAGTTTTATATCCCCATTCACTGAATTAATTAATCGAGAGGTTCTGTAATATTCATCAAAAGCGTAACCTTCGTATGGGTTTACGATTGGAATGCCTTTATTGGTAATTTTTTCATTTAAGTAGGATCCAAAATAGCTCAACTTAATCTTTTCGTTGACCATTAAATTGTATTGGACATCAGATGTATATTGAGTTTTTGGTTTCCAAAGTTGAAAACGATCTATAGAATCCTTTGGAGCCCATCCTGCAAAGAAATTACGAGCTAATGATATTTGAAGTTGATGCTTCTTTTTTGAAAAATTAAAATTCCCTGACTGATTAAATCGTCCAATACTTTCGTTGTAGGAACGAAGATTTACTGAAAATTTTTTACTTGGCGAATTGGTTATTAAGTTAATAACACCACCCAATGCATTTGAGCCATACATGACACTCATTGGACCTTGTATCATTTCGACACGTTTAATATTGTTCATGTTGAGCTGTCCTAAATCAATATTGCCATTTTCGCGACCCATAACAGGTATGCCATTAATCAAAACTTTCACATTTTGTCCACCAATTCCTCCAACACTAACCGAGGAACCGAGTATATTATCGTTTGATATGAAATTATTTAATTCGTAGCTTAATACATCACTTAAGTTGACTGCTCCACGTTGTGTTATTTGTGTAGTCGAAATAGTATTAACTTTATAGATAGATTGATTTGCCAATACAGGTGTTATTTGTCCTGTAACCACAACTTCTTGTATTTGTTGCAACGTTTGATCGACATATATTATATACACGTAATCAGCACCAGATAATGTGACTTGTTCTTGAGTCAACTTTCTAGATACTCTTTTATAGCCTAATTTAGAAAAATTAAGTTGAATTGGAAATTGTACATTGTTTAAGAAGATTTTCCCTGTAGAATCTGTTTTAAATTGTATAGATTGGCCATTGAATTGTAACTTCAGTTCAGCGTCTTGTATGCTTGTATTTGTTTGTTTATTTTTTACTTCAATAAACAAACCAGCGGCTTTACTTTGTAAAGCCGCTAGAATGAATAATGTTATGTAAAAAAATATTTTTGACATGTTGTATCGAAACTTATTTCGCTATTGAAATTTTTTCAGAGATGTTTATTGACTTACCATTGATAGTCAAAATATAGTTTCCGTTTGCAATTGATTGAACTGGAAGTGTGTAAGCATTCAAACCTACTTTTAATGCAATGTTTGATGTCATTATAACTTTACCTGTAAAATCATACAAAGCCATAGTTGCTAGTGCTGATTCTTTTGAATCCAAAACAACATTTAAATTTTGTTGGGCAGGTACTGGATACACGCTGTAGTAATTAACACTAGAGTGAACATCAGATACAGCAGTTGGTACAACAAGACGTTTATTGAAATTGATATTACCTGTGGCACTTCCACTATAGCCGGTAAATTGCAACTGCCACAAGTTTCCTGCTTTGTCTTGGATGAAATAAGAAGTTGAATCTTCAACAGACCACGTATTGGTTGGTTGATCGTATGTTTTCCAATTGTAACCCACACCCGAAATGGCAGGACTCCATGTAGAAATAAAGTTCGAATAGTTTACAAATGCAGTATCTACATGTGCTGGATAAGCTTTAGCCACTTTTACACCTCTATTGCTCAAAACACCTAATACAGCATTGTTTGGCGAAGGACCACTTCCTGGGAAATCAGTTGTGTAACGAGTAAACAAAATATCCCAATTCATGATTTCTGGTTCACGATTCGTATCTACGCCAGTTGCTAAATTAAAGTAAGCAAATAGACGGTTTGCATAATTGGGTTGCTTTGCTACAGTATAATCTGTATCGATATTGGTACTCATATCACCTACTTTAAAGGTATAGGTCATGGCTGTTGAAACCAATTCTTTGATCCATACTTTGTAAAACATACCATTTGCTTTCACAATAAAGATAGAATCTCCAATGATATTGTGCGAAATAGGATCATATTTACCCCAACCAAAATCAAATTGATTTGTACCTGGTTTATTGTTAAATGCACCTTGCTGCCATCCGCCATCGTTATTGAATAAGTTTTGATTTATAGTATCGGCTAATGTTACAGCATTCCATTGAGATGAATCTTTATGAATATTGTACACTTTTACAAAGGCATTTCCTGTATTGTGATTTGCCCATATGCCAGAACTGTCACCAGCACTCATGGTAAATGCCATATGCCAATTTTTGTTATTTTCGACACGTGCTGTACCAGCAGACATACTATAAAACACATCGTTTGCACTACTCGTTCCCATAGAAACAGAGTCATTTGACCAAGCTACTTGTCCATTTGCTAAGCCGCCCAAAGCCAGCATTGAAATCATTGAAAGTACTATTTTCTTCATATCTATTTTTTATGCAGCAAAAGTACCTTTGAAAGGCTTTAGTAAACGATTTCAGAAGAAAATATGACAATAATATGACAATTCTCCCCCTACAAAATGATAAAAATCATGTTGCAAGAAAAATCAAAGTGACACTATAAAAATTAAGGTGGCAATGGCCCCGAATAATTGCCACAGTATGGGTTGTAAAAACAAGGTTGATGGTAATTGAAGGTAATTATGTTTTGTTTTGTTTTTTTGGTATTTAGCACATAATTGGGTGTAGCATAGCGCTCTCTGAAGCACTTTTCATCCCATTTAACCCATTGTGTTTGTTGTGGCATTTTAAAATTTAAACATTGCCATTCTTCTAAAAACTGATAGGTATACCCTTTTTTAAGTTTGACGGTAAACAAACCATTTGAATCAGTCATTACTTTTTTAATCAATCGAGTATTTTTAGTGTTAACTGATCCATATTTAATGTAAATGATTCTTCGAATTGCTGGCTTTGGCGTACGCAATTGTTCCAACATTTCCTCTGAAGGCCTTGCACCACCACAATAATCAGCTGTTGTGGTCACTTTACCTGTAATTGTGGTATAGGCTTCTACTGGTTTTCTTTTGGCCCAAACAGAAAAAAAGAACAAACAAATTAGGATTATAATTAACGGTGTTTTCATATTTGTCTTTTTATGCGTTAATAAAACCCTGTTGCATCAAATATTCAGCTATTTGTACTGCATTTGTAGCTGCACCTTTGCGCAAATTGTCCGAGACAATCCAGCAATTGAGCGTGTTTGGCTGCGAACCGTCTCTTCTTATTCGGCCTACAAATACATCGTCTTTATCATGAGCAGTCAATGGCATCGGATACAGCAAAGCATTTAAATCATCTTGAATCGTAATACCTGGAAATTGACTCAAAAGTTGATTAACACCATCAATAGAAAAATCATTTAAAAACTCAATATTAACGCTTTCGCTATGACCACCCATCACAGGAATACGTACTGCAGTTGCTGTAACTGCAATTGTATTGTCTTGCATTATTTTTTTAGTTTCATTGACCATTTTCATCTCTTCTTTGGTATAACCATTTTCAGTAAATACATCGATTTGAGGAATGACGTTCATATCTATTGTATAAGGATATGCTTTTTCACCAGCGATATTGTTACGTTCATTTTGCAATTGCGTGACTGCTTTTACACCAGTACCTGTTACAGATTGATACGTAGAAACAACAACGCGTTTTATTTTATATGCATCATGTAATGGCTTTAATACCATAACCATTTGAATGGTTGAACAATTTGGGTTGGCTATAATCATGTCTTGCGCAGTTAGTACTGAGCCATTGACTTCTGGCACAACCAATTTTTTTGTTTCATCCATTCGCCATGCTGAGGAATTATCAATAACCCGAATACCTGCTGCTGCAAATAATGGTGCTAATGCCAATGAAGTTTGGCCTCCTGCGGAAAACAGGGCTATAGCTGGCTTTGCAGCAATTGCATCTTGATAAGAAACTACCGAATATGATTTATTTTTAAACTGAATTTGTTTACCGATTGACTTTTCTGAAGCAACAGGTATCAACTCTGTAACCGGAAAATTTCGTTCTTCTAATATTTGTAACATTTTAGTACCGACTAAGCCTGTAGCACCTACTACTGCAACTTTCATATAAAATAATTTTAACGCAAATAAACAACATTTTTGCGCCTGCTAAAGACATAAAAATAAAATTAACAATCCTTATTTAACATCATTTATAAGTTTCATTGTCTCAGGGTCGTCATCCAAGTGGCTCATTTGATTTAAAATCCAATTGTGACGTTTTACGATCAATGGGGAAGGCTTTTCGACAGAAAACAATACTGGATTAGGCAATATAGCAGCAATCCAAGCTGCTTCGCTTTTCGTTAAATCCTTGGCATGTTTTTTAAAATAATGCTTGGCCGCTGCTTCAATTCCAAAAATACCTTTACCCATTTCAGCAACATTTAAGTAAGTTTCAAGAATTCTTTTTTTACCCCAAATTAATTCAATCATGAATGTGTGGTATACTTCTAACCCTTTGCGTATCCAATTTCGTCCATTCCACAAAAAGACATTTTTAGCTGTTTGTTGAGAAATCGTGCTAGCTCCTCTTGTTTTTTTATGTTTTGGATCATTGTTATATTTCATAGCTTTTTCTATGGCATTCCAATCAAAACCATTGTGATCGGGAAAAAGCTGATCTTCTGCACATACAACAGCCAATTTTGCATTTCTGCCCATTTCATCATAAGAAATATAATCACGTTCTAAACCATGCCCTTTGACTATAGAACCAATCATGACAGCTGTAATTGGAGGGTTAATCCATTTAGTAGCTAAAATGTATGATACATTAAAGACTAAAAGAAAGAATAAGAATCTAATTATCTTTTTAAAAATGGATTGTTTAGGTTGTTTTTTAGCCACATCGTTATATTATGTACAAATATATCATGTAGGGTTTTAATTGCCTATTCTTATGCTTCAAAAAAATCCGAATAGTCTATTTATCACATTCAATTGTAAATTTTTTATTCACTAACCTCAAATTTCATGTTTTCAACATTTTTTTAACCAATAAACCTTATTTTTATCAAATGAAAAGAATTCTTGTTATTTTAATATTAACTTTCGGAACCATTTTATCGAATATAATAAACGTTTCTGCTCAATGTGCATCCAATATTAATCATTGGGAATCTTGCGTATTAGATAACCAGCCTTGGAAATATATTGTTCCTAATACTTCAATCCCTGGTTGGCAACTTCCTTTATTTAATGATGCTAGTTGGACCTCAGGCAACGGTGGTATTGGTTATGGCGATGGAGATGATAATACAATAGTTCCGAACAATACCAATACGGTCTATATGCGTCGAAGCTTTAATATAATAGATACTGCTGCTATTTCTTCTGTTGTATTCTGTATGGATTACGATGATGGTTTTGTTGCATATTTAAATGGTGTTGAAATTGCACGATCAAACATAACAGGAACACCGACATGGAATAGCTTTGCCTCTACAAGTCATGAAGCATTGCTGTATCAAAATCAACAACCTGATTATTTCACACTAAATACCCAGATGATTGACACTATACTTAAAAATGGCACCAACGTACTTTGCATTGAAACACACAATGTCAATGCCAATAATTCAGATTTGACTTCAAGACCTTTTTTACAATTAGGAATTACAAATGCAACTTTCAATTACACACCTACACCTGCATGGTTTACACCTCCAAGTACACTTTACACCAAATTGCCTATCATGACCATCAACACCTTAGGGCAAACTATAGTAGACGATCCTAGAATAATCTGCGACATGGGTATGATATACAATGGTCTAGGAAATATGAATTGCTTATTTGATCCTTACAACAATTATAACGGCAAAATATCAATCGAATTTAGAGGCTCTTCTTCGCAGGGCTTTCCTAAAAAACCCTATGGATTTTCAACTGTTAACGCTCAAGGTCTTGATTCAAATGCAAGTCTATTGGGCATGCCTGAAGAAAACGATTGGGTTTTGCTAAACCCTTATACAGACAAAACATTCATGCGCGATGTAATTATTCACGATTTGGGTCGTGCTCTGGGATGGTATACGAGTCGTGCACAGTTTTTAGAATTAGTCATCAACGGACAATATCAAGGTGTATATGTTTTATTGGAAAAAATTAAACGCGACGACGAACGTGTAAATGTGTCAAAACTTACCAATACAATGAATAGTGGTGATTCGCTCACTGGAGGATACATTTTTAAAGTCGATAAAATTACCGGGAACAGTGGTGGAGGTTGGAGTACAACGCAAGGAGTATCTATTCAAAATCATGATCCGAATTGGAATCAGGTCACAGTACAACAAAATTCTTATTTACAAAATTATATCAATAATTTCGAAACCGTGCTTTGGGGTCCAAATGCAACAAATCCAAATACGGGTTACAGAAAAATAGCCAATGTGCATTCCTTTTCAGATTTCTTCATTTTAAATGAAGTCAGTAATAATATTGATGGATATCGTTTAAGTACCTATATCCACAAAGATCGAAACAGCAAATGTGGGCGCTTTACAATGGGACCTTTTTGGGATTTTAATTTAAGTTTTGGAAATGCAAACTATTGCAATGGATACGAATATACCGGATGGCAAATGTATCAAGGTTGTGGTGATGGTAGTAGCAAATGGATAGACAGAATGTTGCAAGATCAGTGGTTTAAAAATATGTTGAGTTGTAGATATACCGAATTACGTCAAACTCTTTTAAGTACTAACTCCTTACATGCTCGTATTGATACCTATGCTAATTATATTCGTCAAGCAGCTGTTCGCGATTCAGCACAATGGCAAACCATCGGAAATTATGTGTGGCCTAATGGCTGGATAGCCAACTCTTGGCAAGGTGAAATCGACTCTATGAAACAATGGATTTCCAATCGTATGAATTGGATAGATGCCAATATGTATCCTAGCATGCAACCCTGCAACTCAACCTTAAATGTAAGTTTGGTTATTGATGAAATTAATTTTCACAGTGATGAAACGACTGATGCTGGCGATTGGATAGAACTTTATAATCATGGAAATACAAGCATCGATTTATCCAATGCCATGATACTCGATGGCGATCAATACGAACATTATTGTGTTATCCCAAATGGGACAACACTAGCTGCTGGAGCACGACTTGTCATCTATTCTGATAGCCTTGCATTTTCAACGCGATTCCCAAGTGTCACGAATAAAATTGGACCGCTGTGTTTTAAATTGAGCAATGCTGGTCAAAAAATTGTCATTAAAGACAAAGACAATAAACTAATCTATAGTGTCAATTATTTTGATACCTGGGAATGCAGTACCGATGGCAATGGGCGTACTTTGCAGTTGACAACACCTACCGCCAACCCTAATACATTCTCTTCATGGTATGCAGGTTGTATGGGCGGTTCGCCAGGTGTAGCTTATACCGCTTGCAATGAACTATTAATTTATTCTGAAATCAATTATGCTTCAGCAACTTCAGCTGATGCTGGTGACTGGATTGAATTGTACAATAAAAATACTGTTCCGATAAACTTAAACGGTTGGAGTATTCGCGATGGTAGCGATAATAATGTTTTTACATTTAACACCTCCTACAATTTATTGCCTCAAAATTATCTTGTATTATTTAACGATGCTGCAAAATTTAGCGCTCGTTTCCCTAATGTCAACAACAAAATAGGCCCTATCGGCTTTGGATTAAATAGCACAAGCGATGCGATAAGACTATATGACAATACTGGAAAATTAAGATACAGTGTTTGTTATAAATCAGCAGCGCCATGGCCTACAGCACCCAATGCTGGTGGTAAAACTTTAGAGAACGGTCAATACAATGGCAACCACAATGCAGCAACATCTTGGTTTGCTGGTTGCCCAGAAGGTTCGCCCGGTAAAGTATATAATCCTGTATGCTGGCCAGCAAGTATAACGGAACAACAAAGTGAAAATACAATTTCTGTCTTTCCGAATCCAGCACATGATATTTTACATTACAATGCCAATGAGAAAATAATTATGATAAAACTAATTGATGCATTGGGTAAATCTGTAATCGCTCAACAGAATGATAATAACACTATAGACATAACAAGTTTAGCGGCTGGTTTCTACACGGTAGAATTTTTAGGAAACAACAATACCAGATACTTTGTCAAATTTGTAAAACACTAATAGAATAAATTTCTATTGATTTACACAGAATGTTATATACGCTTGAAAGCAGACTCATCTATTTCACCAACACGTCCATCGGGCAGCTCGATTAAAATACCGTTTTTACTTTTTCCTCTATATTCAACTTCAATACCTTCACTTAGTAAGCTAAATTTAGTTTTCAGGGTAGATTTAAACTCAATATCTTTTCCAATGAGAATACCATGGTATCTGTAGTTTTCATAAACATAATTAATCGCTAGAAAACAAATTGAAATGAATGATACTATAAAGAAAATAGAGACTATTCCATTTCGAACAACTTGCTTTTGTTTTATTTTTTTTACAAAAAGAAAAAACATTCCTAAACAAAATGAAAACAATGCTAATATCGACCACCCATTTAATGAAAATAAAGAACAAATAGCTTCCCACCAACGAATAAAAAATATCTTTGGAGAAGCGAGTATTGGTTGCTTGATTCTGCGTTGAGCCAATGCAAGGTTATCTTCTAGATTTTGCGTTGTTCCAAATTGCTGCGCTTTACGATAACACCATATAGATAATCCAATTTGATTGCTTCGATAATATGCATTTCCTGCGTTGTAATACAAATCTTCATGTTGATATCCGTCTTGCATCATTTGTGAATACAAATTTGCAGCACTATCATACATTTTGTTGTGATAAAGTTGATTCGCTTTTTCAAACATAATATGACTATCTGCATAGAGCAAATTTGAAATCAATAATGCTAATATGACTAATAGATTTCTCATGCAATTTCGTCTTCTAATTTTCCAATTAATATTAATGCATCGGCATAGGTTTGGTGCATTTTCATCGTGCCTCTATCAGGAGCATACAATGCCATTTCACATTCATCTGTTACGCGAAACAATTCTGACTGTAAAGCCAAAGAAACTTTTTTATCATTCAACTTCTGTTGAGCAACTTCTTTTGAAAGTGATGATAATGGAATGGTTAATTTATCGCTCAAGTATAGCCAAACAGCCTTTGAGGTTTCTTCATAAAATGGCATTTGTGCAGACTGCTTTAAAAATTTCTCAGCTGTTTCTAAACGTCTCAATGCTATTTTATTGGCTCGCTTATGCTTAGCTAAAACGCTGTTGTTAGTTAGATTTTCTTCTTTCTTACGATATACAGCTATCCCTAAATAGGCTAATAAAGGAAGAGCAAATCCACCCCAATACAACGGACTATTTGGTAAGCTTATTTTTTGTCGCTTTAAATTACTAGGTGTTGTATTTTGAATATCATGTATATCATTTGGTAATCTGTTTTTAGCAAATTGATTATCATTTTTGCCAGGTTTAACATGAATGGTATAAGAAGGTGTAGTGAGTGTTTTAAATGTTTGAGTTTGAGGTTCGAAATAGGAGAACTCTGTTGAAGGTATGGTAAACGTACCTGCTATCCGAGGTGCAAAAGTATAACTAAATGTTTTGTAACCTGCAATGATATAATTTGTGTTGGTTATAGTATCATTGATTTTCGGATCAAATGTATCAGTATCTTCTGGGAAACGAATAACTGGTGTTCCAATTAATTTTAAATTTCCAGAGCCAGAAACTCTAAACGTAATTGTAGCTACATCGTCTGTGGTTAATTCTGTTTTATCGATTGTACTTTCTATAGTGTAAGTTCCTACTGCACCGTCAAATGATTTTGGTTGTTCTGAAGGTATTTCATTCACTTGTATTTTTATAGGTGTACTCTTAAATGAAACATTCACATCTTCATAATCGTACGAGGTCATAAAATCGGTATTAAAATCCGGATCGCTCATAAGCATAGAGCCAAAAAAACTATTCAAAAAATCGTCGTCTCTAAAGGGGTTTTCTTGTCGAATTTTCTTTGGTTTCAAAATTCTAGCTATACCTTCAGCCTCAGCAGCATCTAGCTCGAGTGTACCTGTTTGCGTTGGAAACAGTGCTGTTCGTTTAATCTCAAACACTTGATATTCCTTTCCATTGTAAATCTCTTTGATAGGCTTTGGGGGTTGAGGAATTTTAAAATCCTGACTCCAAAATCCATTTAGGGAAGGCAATTTCGTTAAATTAACTTGCATTGGTAATCGAGTGTACAATTTGTACGAAGCAGTTATTTGTTCACCTTTTGTTACATTTCGTTTATCAACGTCTACTTTGATAAATAAATTTGATCCAATATCTTTTCGTTCAATCACTTCTGGTCGTTGTTGTTGACTCTGCTGCGGCTGCATAGAATGTGGCATATTAGGTTGCTGCATTTGACGTTGTAACATTTGCATCATTTGTTGATGTTGCTTTTGCATTGCCAAAAATGGATCTTCATCGCCAAACAAATCAGCAAATGGATCTTCATCACCAAACGGATCTTGTTGTCGACCTCTAGATTGTCGTTCCATTACACTACCAGGTATAACATCTATAGTGACATTGTTTGACTTAATCGTTTTACCATCAGAAATAGCTATTCCACCAGGAATCATGACTGCACCAGTTTTGCGCGGTCTAAATACGTAAGTTAAAACCAATGTAACTGAGCGCTGCCCATTGATTTCGGAATATTGTGTGCGTTGTGATGGACCACTTAATACTTGTAAATCCCTCATTTGTGGGAGTGAAAATGTTTCTACATTGCGTACATTTCGCAACACATACTGAACCTCAAACGGATCTTGAATACCAACTTTGCGCGCAGCGGGAACAGTTGTAAACACAACTTCTTGTGCATACAACACTGTAGCTGAAATGAAACAAAAGAAACTAATCAAAAATACTCTCATGGCACATTTACGGTCTGTTTCAGCCGAACTACAAATTTAGAATGTTGTATTCGTCTTTTGCAGTTAAAGTAATGTGAAATTTAATCATTTTACCTCACCAAAATCACCTCCCCTTTCGCTATTCTCATACTTCCTCTAAATCTATATCGAATCATATAATGATAGGTTCCTATATCTTGCGATACTCCTTTAATCATGCCATCCCATGCTTCATTCACATGATGTGAAACAAACACCCTATTACCCCATCGATTGAAAATTTCAATATGAACATAATCTACATTGTTCCATTGATGTTTAAAAATTGGTATAAATACATCATTTAAGCCATCACCATTGGGCGAAAAAAAATTTGGAATAAAGACAGAACGGTTATTCAATTCTATTTCAGGTGGCAATGAATTTGGGAAACAGTCTTTATCTCCTACAACAATTGTATCAGCGAAAAAACCGCATGGTGCAAATGTTGCAGATCAAATATACGTTCTAGGTTGCAGTACTTGAATTGGAGAAGTCGTATCACCTGTATTCCATAAATAGGAGGAAGCGATGGTATTAATGCCTATCGTAAGTATTGAATCTCTGCATTTAATTGTATCAGGGCCTAAGTTGCCCAATTACTGAGGATCAATAATTTGAATTGTTTTGACTATTGTGTCATACTCACATCTATTCCCTACAATTATGGTTACATCGTAACTTCCAAGTGTGTTGTATGTAAAAATAGGATTAGACAAAGTTGAAGTATCAGTATTGCCACTTTAACCAAAATCCCAATGCCACGAACTTATACCTGATTTATCTGCAACAAAATGCGTATTTGCACCCAAACATGTATCTGAATATTCAAAGTCTGCCAATAACAAAGGGAAAGCTTGACAAAAACACTATCAACAACTACAGTATTGAAAACAGTACTATTTGCAAGCAATGCACCGCTTGTACCGAGCAAAGGCAATGGTTATGTGACTTTAAAACTTTTGGAAGTGACAACAGTTTGTGCAGTAACATCAGTATCAAAACAACCTGTATTTTGTGCATTATCAAGCTTCATAAATAAGGTTTGAAAACCAACCGGACTAGCATACATGGTACCTTAACTGGATAAAATAACACCATCATCGTGTGCAGGGTTGATCCTTGTGTAATGCGAACTTTCATTGTTATATATTTTAGCAACCGATAAATTTCCCGATGGGAAAAACTTCATAACAGCGTTTTTATTTGGAACAAAACCTGGGGTAACATAATAAGCTGTAGCAACACCTAGTATGATATTCCCTTGCGCATCTACATGAATACTAGACACGTTTTCAAATAAATCAGGTGTGCCATAGAATATTTTAGACCAAATTGTATCGCCAACATTATTCAATCTCATCAGATAATTGTCTGTAAAACTTTGAAAATTTGGTTTTAATAAAGTTGTAGAACCAGCCAATATCAAATTGCCATTCCCAAGTTCTTTGACATCAAAACCCCACATGCTTTGCAGCGTATCCCCATAGCATTTGAGCCATTGTAATGCACCGCTTGTGTCAGTCTTCAGTAGAAAAGCAATAAAAGAACCCATTGAAATATATCGTCCAGTAACTAAATAGCTTCCATCATTTAAGATTGTTATTGCACTGCCTTCGTCATACTGATTTAAATTTCCAAATGTTTTATTCCATACAAGAGTACCATCTGAGTTAAGTTTAATTAATCCTACATCTGGTGTAGACTTGATGGTACCTGTAAGAATAAAATGACCTGAAGTTGTTTCTTTAATATCGGTAACTTGATCATTTCCATTGCTTAAATTAAGTAATCGCTCCCAAAGTACATTGCCATTTGCGTCCACTTTAGCTATCATACCATTATAATTCGTATATAAACCCAGATTACTCATTAATACGTAACTGCTATCATTTGTCACAATGACTTTATGAAAAACATTTGCTGTAGTTTGAGCGTTTCCAAATATTTTATACCATTGTATTTCGCTTATACAATTGAGTTTGAGTAGAAAAGGATGATAAGTAGTTGAAGTGCCTTCGCTAGCTAACCCTGCTAAAATATAGCCTCCATCTGTAGTTATTTTAGCATCATAAGTTTGAAAACTGCTCGCAGAATCTAGTTGTCGAAATTGTTTTTGAAAAGTGATTTGTGCATGTAATTGGAATGTCAAAAACACACAATAAATTATCAATAGTAGGTTTTTCAAATATTAATATTTAAAGTAAAAATAAGATTTTATTTAGAAAATTAAATCAAGCTCACCGTAAAAATAGTTTCAGAATAATTCCTTATTAAGCAAAGAAAATTTGATTAGACTATTTTTAATCAAAAAATAAAATCCTTTTTTTATTATATTTACAACATTAAAGAAATGCCTTGAATTCATATATCAGTATAGAACCACTTGAGGAGGATGAGCGTGCTTTCATTCAAAAAAAACATGATACGGAAAGCAAAGCTTACATGTATACTATGAATCGCATGCTTGTTATAGCATTTATAGTACCCCTTTTTGTTGCCATTGTTTATTATATCGTTACGGTCCAAATTTCAGATTTAGTTCAAGTGTATTTTATTGGTTTGATCTTTTTACTATTATTTTTTGCACTTGTTGCTTGGCTATCTTATCGCCATAAATTGATGAAGTATAAAAATGATCTTAAAAAAGGCACTAAATGTATAGAACGTGTAACCATACAGTCTGCGCAATATATGCCTCAAAACAATACCTATCATTTTTATATAGACAGCAT
>JBILCF010000251.1:0-2846 GCA_044353325.1 Chitinophagaceae bacterium
CTTTCACATTTTCTTTCAATTGTATGTCCAATATTTCTTTTAACTCTTCTTTGATTGTCGGATCAAAAATCGGTGTTGTTACTTCTATTCGATAATCTATATTTCGAATCATCCAGTCAGCACTAGAAATATAATAGTCGTTTTTATTTTTATTGTTAAAATACATGATACGAGCATGTTCTAAATATTCATCTACGATACTAATGGCTCTGATATTCGATTTCCATTTCGAGTTTTCAGTATGCACACCACAAATTCCACGTATGATTAGTTGAAAATCTACTCCTGCTTTGGCAGCATGATAAATTTCTTCAATTAATTTCTCATCCGAAAAACTATTTAATTTTAAAATAAAAGCAGCAGGCTGTTTTGCCTTTAAATGTTTTATTTCATTTTGAATTTTATCAATAAAAAAACTACGTGTATTGAATGGCGACACAATCAACGTTTTACACTGTTTAATGCGAACCAACGAATCAGGATGCTCGATAAAATCAAACACACGTGCAATATCAGCAACGATACGTTTATCTGCCGTCATTAGGCAATGATCGCCATAATATCTGGCTGTATTTTCATTTAAATTTCCTGTACTTACAAATCCATAATGTTTCAAAGTTTTAGATATGCGCTTAGATATCAGGCATACTTTGGCGTGGATTTTTCTATTCGGTAAACCAACTAAAACTTTCACTCCTTCTTCTTCTAAAATACGTTTCCACTTTAGATTTGCTTCTTCATCAAATCGAGCACGTAATTCGAGCACTACGGTTACTTTTTTACCATTTCTAAGTGCATTAATCAATGCTTTGATAATCTTAGAATCTTTAGCTAATCTGTAACAAGTAATCTTGATAGATTCTACAAATGGATCAATAGCTGCTTCTCTTAGTAAATCAATAATAGAATCGAAAGAATGATAAGGAAAATGCAACATTACATCTCTCGTATTGAGCACTTCCAAAATACGAACAGGTTGTGTAAAAAGTGGGTGAACAAAAGGTTTGTTTCGAGTGAGCCTTTTCTCAAAAACTTCCATAGGAAAATCCATGAAGTCTTTAAAATTATGTATTCTTCCGCCAGCAATCAAACTATCCTTTTTGGTTAAACCCAATAATTTAATTAAATAATGTAATAAATTCTTTTGGATAGATTTATCATATACCAAACGGACAGCTTTACCTTTCTTTCTATTTTTAAGTCCTTTTTCAATGCTTTGAATTAAATCGGTATTGATGTCATTATCAATATCCAATTCTGCATCGCGTGTTACTTTGATGATATAACCTTCAAAATGATTAAATCCAAACTGCGTGAATAAATTCGGCAGACAAAATCGAATAATATCCTCTAATAAAATAATATTTTTTTCTCCTTTATTTGATGGTAAAATTAAAAAACGAGGCAATACATTGGTTGGTACTTCAATCAATGCATAACTGTTCATAAATGAATTCGTTGTATTCCCAAGTGAACAAGCTAAATAAATTGATTTATCGCGCAATAATGGCAGTTCTGGAATACTTTCAATCATCAAAGGAGCAATGTTGGTTCTCACTTTATCGTTAAAATAATTTAGAACGAATTGCTTTTGTGAAGCATTGAGCTGATTTTCGTTGATAATCGTTATCTTTTCTTTTTTCAACTCGGTCAATATTGAACTATAAATGCGTTCAAATTCCTTTTGCTGTTCCAAAACCGTCAATTGAATTTGCTTCAAAATATTAGCAGGCTTGTGCTCTAGATACATTTTGGCTTCTTTACCAAATTGCACCATACGATTTAAAGTCGCTACACGAACGCGAAAAAACTCATCCAAATTATTAGAAAAAATACCTAAAAACCTAAGCCTCTCAGACAGAGGAACAGACTTGTCATTTGCTTCTTGCAATACCCTTGCATTAAATGCCAACCAACTTAAATCACGAACAATTTTGGGAGTCTTTACGATCTTCTTCATAAGATAGCTACAAATATAATCGCTACAAACAGTATGTAATGTTAAGTTTTTATTGTTAAAAATGAAGTGTCTTTACATTCGTGCCAAGGTAGCAATCATAATTTCTTGTTCCTTTGCATTTGATTTATCCAATATTTCTGTAGCTTCAAGCACCATAGCATCGGCTATGATCTTATCTTTCAAACCACTTGCATTGATTTTTACATTGAGGTAAGCGCCATAAATCGCAGTACGAATACACAAAGCACCAACGCCTGCATCTGTTACACTATTGGGATTACCCTTTTCCACCATGGCTTGCGCTATGTCATATCCACTAAAACAGACTTGCATGGTTTTTAAAGGAATTTGTGTAGCATATAACGTAGCATCTTGAATAGCTTTTGAGCGAGTTTGCTTCTCTTCATCTGAGTTTTTAGGTAAGCCAAATGCGTTCATAATTTTGTTAAATGCATTCGTATCTTCATCTACCAATTTCAATAATTCATCTTTGATTACTTGGCCTTTTTCGGCATACATGCTGAAATATTCCCATTGATCGTCCCACCCTTTTTTGTGGGAACTTAAATTAGCAACCATAGTTGCCAAACTAGCACCTAAAGCACCAACATACGCACTAATACTTCCACCACCTGGCGCTGGGCTTTCACTGGCTGTTTCATTTGCAAATGCTACAAGATTCATATCAATTAGCTTTTTTGACGTTTGATCTTGCATCACATATTCAATGATTTTTTTCTTTGGATCAAATGGTGTCAACTCATCTAATCCCATACTTTTTACAGCAATTTTTATAATTTCCTCTTCACTGATTCCCACACTTCTTTTTTGCTTAGCCAAAAAATATTTACCTGCATCGAGCATGGATTTCAATGGAACCAAACCT
>JBILCF010000119.1:0-8738 GCA_044353325.1 Chitinophagaceae bacterium
GCGACTTAGGTGTAGAACTACCTGTGGAGCAAATACCTATGATTCAAAAAAATATCGTTCGTAAATGTATCCATCGAGCTAAGCCTGTCATTATTGCTACGCAAATGATGGAAAGTATGATTGATCGCGTCAAACCTAATCGAAGTGAAATCACTGACGTTGCCAATGCTGTATTAGAAGGTGCGGATGCCGTCATGTTGAGTGGTGAAACCGCTATGGGAAATCATCCTGCATTGGTGGTTGAAACCATGAGTAAAATCATAGCAGAAGTAGAAAAAGAAGAAACTGTCTATAATCGAAATTTGATACCTCAGCCGCATTCTCCATCGTTTTTGTCAGACGCTTTATGCTACAATGCCTGTAAAATCGCAGACGATGTCCATGCCAATGCCATTATCGGTATGACACAAAGTGGCTATACTGGTTTTATGTTATCGAGTTTTAGACCCAAATCACATTTGTATATTTTTACCAAAACCCAATCTTTGGTCAATCAACTCAGTTTGAGTTGGGGTGTTCAAGCGTTCTATTACGACAAAGAAAATAGCGTGGATGAAATCATCTCAGATCAAATCCAGTTTATCAAAGAAAAAGGACTGGTTCAAACTGGCGATGTCATTATCAATACAGGAAGTACACCTGTCAATGAACATTTGCCGACGAATATGGTCAAGATATCGAAGGTGGAGTAACACTATTTTAGGACAAGACATCATTATTTGGAGCTAGGCTGTTTTCCTTTCATCAACTACTTCGTGCTATCTGCGGCGCACGGCGCTCGCGGCTATCACGGCTATTGTTCATCGACACAGCCATTATTAAGCAGATGAAATGCACGTGCAATTTGATTTTCGTTAGTAGCTGAAAGATACAGAATTGGGCTATGAAGCGAAAGAGGCTTCATAGAACTTGTGAAGATATAGAAGGTGGAGTAACATTGTTTTAGGACAAGACATGAACAACAGCAATTTCATAATAGGCTACTTACAATAATTAGATGTATTTTTTACACGCTCTTCGTGACGTTCGGCTCTGCGGCATTCCGAAGGATAGATAAATATGGTTCTTTGAACTGTCTGAACACAAGCCTGCATTTCATCAGCTCAATAAAGTAAATGTCCCCGAAAAGTAGCCGCTATAGTAGGAAGCGCCGTGCGCGACGGATAGAGCGAAGTGGCTTAATAGGTGGGGATGCAGAAGAGCTCCAAACAATAGTGAAAAGTTTTTTGTTTCGTGTATAGGACTCAATGCGTTTTCATGCCACGTATTTTCACAACCTCCCAAAACATATTCCAACTGTCAGAAAGGACATTGATTTTGCTGCCTTCGATGGCATTCCATGTGATGGGCATTTCGATAATGGCATAGCCAAGTAAATTAGCACGTTTGAGCAATTCCACATCGTGAGCCCAGCCCATAGTTTGAAGCTTAGCAAAGAGTTGTTTGGCTGCTTCTTTCGGGTATAATTTAAATCCGCATTGGGTATCGCTGATGCGCAAGCCAACCATATTGCGAATGATGAAATTAAAGATATTTCCTACAAACTTTCGATAGCCCAAGTCATGTACCTGTGAGTTGTTTAATTCTCTCGAACCTATCAGGATTTCTCTTGGATAAAACGATTTGCGTTTCGTTCTCCATTGTATAAGCTCGGTGGGTTTTGTAGCCATATCAGCATCCAAGGTCAATATATAATCGCCGTTTGCTTTAGCAACTCCGTGTCTAAGTGCGCCACCTTTGCCTGTATTGCGTTGTGTCAATATTGTAATATATGGTGCAAGAAGGTCATAGGAATTGTGTTGTTGGAGTATTTGCATCGTTTGGTCTGTGCTACCGTCGTCTACCAACAATATTTCAAATGCGGTGTCCCATTGTACTTGAAATTCTGTCAAACCTTGCATCAGCAAATCGATACGATTAGCCTCATTGTAACAAGGTATAACGAGTGAAAGAAAGGGAGCCTCCATAGGAAGCAAATGTAAACAACGGACTTCTATATTGTGCTTTTTTGACTAAAATAATCATTCCTTATAGCCTATTTACTTGATAGGGAATGGCGCGGACTGTCAGGTTGTAAATTCGAGCATTTTTACAAAAAAATATTTTTTTAGTTATTCACATCGTTATACAACTTGATTTTACTAAGCTGTGCCAATAATTTATGTTAATATGCACAGTTTGTGAATAAAGAAATTACCTAAATATGTAGCTCTAAAAATATCTTCGTATCGTTGATTCGATAAACAAACACTTCCAAACAAATTGAATACAAATGATTTGGATCGGTTGAAACATATCTTGTGATATACCAAACTGTGAGGGCAAACTTGTCGATAAACACCACTAAATAAGACCACTTTAAAACCATAAATAGTTACAACACATCATGAGCAAAAAAAATACCACATCAAAGGGACTACAGTTCCAACGTTATTACACCAACGACACTGCACCTGTATACGATTTATTCCAATACGATTACCGTACTTCTGTAATACGTAATCCAAACGGTGAAGTGATTTTTGAAATGAAAAATGTCGAAGTTCCTTCTCATTGGAGTCAAATTGCTACGGATATACTTGCTCAAAAATATTTTCGTAAAGCTGGCGTTCCACAAGAAGATGGCTCCCTCGGTCGCGAAACTTCTGTCAAACAAGTAGCACATCGTATGGCTGATTGTTGGAGACAATGGGGTGAAAAGTATGGTTACTTTGCTTCAGTAAACGACGCACAAGTATTTTATGATGAATTAGTCTATACAATCCTAAACCAAAGTTGTGCGCCAAACTCACCACAATGGTTCAATACAGGTTTACATTCTTCTTATGGGATTACAGGTAAAGCGCAAGGCCATTATTATGTAAACCCTACAACTGGTGAACTTGAAAAGTCAACCAACGCATATGAGCGTCCTCAGCCCCATGCTTGTTTTATCTTGAGTGTTGACGACGACTTAGTCAACGATGGCGGTATCATGGATTTGTGGGTACGTGAAGCGCGTATTTTCAAGTATGGTAGTGGTGTAGGAACCAACTATTCTAATATACGTGGAGAAGGTGAAAAATTAAGTGGTGGTGGTACCTCAAGCGGTATCATGAGCTTTTTGAAAATCGGTGATCGTGCTGCAGGTGCAATCAAAAGTGGTGGTACGACTCGTCGTGCGGCTAAAATGGTTTGCTTGGACATGGATCATCCCGAAATCGAAAAGTTTATCAATTGGAAAGTAGAAGAAGAACAAAAAGTAGCAGCTTTGATTGCTGCTGGATATAGTCACGACTACGAAGGCGAAGCTTATCGTACAGTGAGTGGACAAAATTCAAACAACTCGGTTCGTGTACCAAATGAATTTTTCCATGCATTGGAAAACGGTGAAGATTGGGAATTGAAAGCGCGTACTGATGGCAAAGTCATGAAAAAAGTGCCTGCAAAAGATTTATGGGATCAAATCGCATATGCTGCTTGGCGTTGTGCAGATCCTGGTACGCAATACGATACAACAATCAATGAATGGCATACATGCCCAGAAGGTGGCAAAATACGTGCTTCGAATCCATGTTCTGAATACATGTTTTTAGATAATACGGCATGCAACCTAGCTTCTATGAATCTTCGTCGTTTTTACAACGAAGAAAACAATCAATTTGATGTAACTGGCTATGAATATGTTACACGTCTTTGGACAGTTGTTTTAGAAGTTTCTGTTTTGATGGCGCAATTCCCATCTAAAGAAGTTGCCCAATTAAGCTACGATTATCGTACTTTAGGATTGGGTTATGCTAACTTAGGTTCATTGTTGATGGTACAAGGTATTCCTTACGATAGCGAACAAGCTAGAGGAATAGCTGGTGCATTGACTGCAATCATGACTGGGGTATCATATAAGACTTCAGCTGAAATGGCTAGCCATTTAGGGACATTTGCTAAATACGAAGAGAATAAAACACATATGTTACGTGTTATGCGTAACCATCGTGCTGCTGCATACGACGCTCAGGATGCTTTTGATGGTATTGAAATCAAACCACAAGGAATCAAAGCGCAATACTGTCCTGATTATTTACTAAAAGCTGCAACAAAAGCTTGGGATGATGCTGTGCAAATGGGTGAAAAATATGGCTATCGCAATGCACAAGCTACCGTAATTGCACCTACAGGTACTATTGGGTTAGTGATGGATTGTGATACTACTGGTGTTGAGCCGGATTTTGCATTGGTGAAGTTTAAAAAATTAAGCGGTGGTGGTTATTTCAAAATCATCAACCAAAGTATTCCTACTGCGTTAAGAAATCTTGGCTATTCTGAAAAAGAAAATGATGCCATTGTTAAATACGCTAAAGGACATGGTACGTTTGCTGGTGCTCCTTACATCAATCATCAAACACTCAGCGAGAAAGGTTTTATAGCCGAAGAATTAAAAAAATTGGATAACGCTGTTGAAAGTGCTTTTGATATCGCATTTGTATTCAATCATTACAACTTGGGTGAAGAGTGCTTACAACGCCTTGGATTTACACCTGAGCAATATATGAATCCTTTGTTCTCATTGTTAGACGAATTAGGATTTAAAAACGAAGAAGTAGATGCTGCAAACGATTATGTATGTGGTACTATGATGCTCGAAGGTGCGCCATTATTGAGAGATGAACATTTGGCTGTATTTGATTGCGCGAATAAATGTGGTAAAAAAGGCGAACGTTATATTCATCATACAGGTCATATCCGCATGATGGGCGCTACGCAACCTTTCATCAGTGGAGCGATTTCAAAAACAATTAATCTTCCAAACGAAGCCAATGTTGATGAAATCAAAGAATGTTATCAATTGAGCTGGGAACTTGGTTTGAAAGCCAATGCATTGTACCGTGATGGTAGTAAAATGAGTCAACCTCTTTCAAATAAAAGTGATAAAAAAGAGAAAGTGGAAGCTACTGAAAACGTCGCTGATACCATACAGCAAATTGCTGAAAATGTGATGCACGATTTAGGTAAATTGACCATCGATGAATTGTTAGAGGAAGTAAACAAACGCGTACAAGCAAGTCCTGATACAAAATTGAAACGTGCATTGTCTCGCATTGTAGAGCGCAAAACGTTACCTGCAAAACGTCGTGGATATACCATCAAATCGAAAGTAGGTGGTCAAGCAGTCTTCTTACGTACAGGTGAGTACAGCGATGGTACACTAGGCGAAATCTTTATCGATATGGCCAAAGAAGGTGCAACAATGCGTAGCTTGCTTAACTGTTTTGCTATTTCGATTAGTATTGGCTTGCAATATGGTGTTCCATTGGAAGAGTTTGTCGATAAATTTATCTTCACACGATTTGAACCAGCTGGTATGGTAGAACATCCAAATATCAAAAACGCAACTTCAATCGTAGATTATATATTCCGTGCCTTAGGTTACGAATACCTTGGTAGAACAGATTTAGTTCATGTACAAGCTCCAGTTGGAAACTCTGGTTTAGATGAGTGGGACATACCTGTAGAAGGTAAAGAAGAATTGTCTAATGTACGTGTAACAGCCTTAGGCGCTAAGCCGCAAGCTACAGAAGTAGCACCTGCTAAAGTAGCAGAGGTTGTTGGCGCAATGTCTATGAGCGAAATCGATAAGAAAAAATTGTTAGGTACAAGTGCTGATGCTCCTGTTTGTCGCAGTTGTGGCAACATAACATTACGCAACGGAACGTGTTATATGTGTCCTAATTGTGGTACTACAACAGGTTGCTCTTAATAGGATTTATTCACAACATCATATTTATGAAATGCCCTGCACGTGTGGGGCATTTCATATTTTTATCAAAAATGCATATTGCCAGCAGTTATAATGAGTATACAAGTATTTGCAATATTTTGTAAAACTTTAAATAAGAGTTCTTGATTTGAAATGAATGGATACATTTATTTAAAAAATAATAAAGTCATACTCACAAATAATCCAACAATATCGTCATTAAATATATGAAACATTATTTTTATCTTATTATTATGCTAAGTATAATAGTTGCGAGTTGTTGCAAAGTTCAATCAAATTTTTTGGGGATTAAAAACATCAAGTTTTCTAATTTTCAACTTTCTGAGGTTGATACGTTTTATGCATTGCCACATTATGCAGATAGTGTGTTGCCTTGGAGTGCTTATGGGCAATACAAAGAAACGACTTCAAGTTTGGACACAATGTTGATGACAAATGAATTAACACATTTTCAGCCAATTGAAATTGTATTGAAAGATACTTCAAAGCGTTTTGTAATTGTATCAACTAAATCATTAAATGTTTCAGAAACTAAGAAGCGATGTTCGCCTGTGAATGTGTCTATCTTAGAGTTTTCAGTCAATGGAACTAAGCAAACCGGTGATACTATTATTATAGCAAAGTAGATAGAGAAAGATGATGACCTTTAACCTGAGTTTTAAGTATCTTTGCTTTGTAAATTTTAGATATGATACACAAAATATTTTTTCTCTTAGGTATTGCTTTTTTTTCTTTTATGACGAATGCAGTTGCACAGCATAAATTACCAGAATTGCCTTATTCTTTTAATGCACTTGAGCCATATATAGATGCTCAAACTATGGAAATACATTATACAAAACATCATCAAGGCTATGTTACAAATTTAAATAATGCGTTGAATGAAGATCAGAAAAAACTTTCAATCAATCAATTGTTGTCCACTGTTTCCAAATTATCACCAGCTATCCGAAACAATGCTGGAGGACACTATAATCATAGTTTATTTTGGACAATATTAGCCAATACTAAAAATACTCAACCATCGGCACAATTAATGAAAGCCATAGAAACACAATTTTTATCTATGGATAGTTTGAAATCTACTTTAAATAAAGCTGCCTCAACTCGTTTTGGTTCAGGTTGGGCATGGTTAGTTGTAACATCAGAACGTAACTTGGTAGTATGTTCTACGCCAAATCAAGATAATCCATTGATGGATATTGCTGAAGTAAAAGGAACACCAATATTAGGCATTGATGTATGGGAGCATGCATATTATTTGAAATATCAAAACAAGCGAGCTGACTACTTATCTGCAATTTGGAATATTATAAATTGGGAAGAGGTGAGTAGCCGATATGCGGAAGCAATACAATAAAATATCATTAGGGAATACTTTTGTAAAAAAAGGAAATGAATCGAATCCCATTTTATAAATGAGTTCACTGAATGTTTTTATTATTCATTTATTTATAATTGATTTTGACTGTCAATGGCAAAAACGGGGTATATGTTTCACTAAAATTTACAATACCTTTGTTGCTTAAATTTATATATGGCACGACGCGGAAATAGGGGGCAACACGACGAAGTTGATGAATTACCTAAAGTTAAATTGTCATGGTCTAATATTAAGCGCTCATTTAGACTTTTTTCTTATTTAGGCGAGCACAAATGGAAGTTTGTTTTGGGAATGTTTTTTTTAATTGCAACTGCAGGAGTTGGATTGTTATTTCCGTTAAAAAGCGGAACCATGTTTGGCTATTTTGGTGAAAATAGTAAACCTAAAGCTGAAATGATTCAAGATTTGTATCAACTCGGTGGCGTATTGCTGTTGATATTACTCATACAAGGATTTTTTTCGTTTGGACGTGTGTATATGTTTACACAAGTCACAGAAAATTTATTAAGTGGTTTGCGCAAAGATGCTTTTAGTCGAATCATTCAAAAACCTATGTTGTTTTTTTCTCAACATCAGGTTGCAGAATTGAGTAGTCGATTAGCTACTGATATCAATGTCATATCTGAGGCATTTACACTCAATATTGCCGAGATTATACGTCAGAGTATTGTTGGTATAGGAGGACTTTGTCTCATGATTTACTATACTTCCTGGGATATTGCGAAATGGTTTTTAATCATTATACCACCTATAATTGTCATAGCGCTTTTGTTTGCAAAAAAAATCAGAGGATTTTCAAAAGATTTTCAAGATAAAATTGCAGATGCGAATGTCATTGTAGGCGAAGCTTTGACTGGTATTAGTAATGTAAAATCTTTTACGAACGAACATTACGAAATGAATCGCTATGGCACTAAAGTTATTGAAATAAAACTATTTGGTATTCGATATGGTATCATTAGAGGCTCCTTTTTCTCATTTGTGATAACTTGTGTTTTTGGGTCTGTATTTTTTATTCTATGGAAAATGTTGTTGTTAAAAACAACTGGCGATATCTCTGCTGAAGAGTTTGGTCGGTTTATGATGTTGTCCTTGTTTGTAGCGGGCTCTTTGGGTGGTTTGCCCGAACAAATTGCATCTATACAACGCGCATTGGGTGCTACAGATCGAGTGTTTGAGTTAATTGATGGTGAAATTGAGCATTTAAATCAAGTTAATGAACATCAAGTTGTTATTAAAAATGGCGGAATAGAATTAAACCAAGTTTCATTTAATTATCCTACACGACCTGATTTTGACGTGTTAAAATTGGTTACTTTTTCGATTCAAAGTGGCGAAACTATAGCTTTAGTAGGCTCAAGTGGATCTGGAAAAACAACTATTGCGTCATTGTTGTTGCGTTTTTATGATGTTCAAAAAGGAGAAATTAGAATCGGAGGTCATAACATTCAAGATTTGCCGTTGACTTTGCTTCGCGAAAAAATAGCATTGGTTCCACAGGAAGTATTACTGTTTGCTGGTACAATCAAAGAAAATATTGCCTACGGAAAACCAGGTGCATCCAACGAAGAAATAATTTCAGCGGCTAAAAAAGCAAAT
>JBILCF010000120.1:0-8737 GCA_044353325.1 Chitinophagaceae bacterium
CTTGTTTCTGGGTATCTTTTTTTTAGTAGGTTGCCAACGCGACAACATCTTAAAACAACCACAATGGGGCGATATTTTTAAAAAGCATGGTATCGACTCTGCCTGCTTTGAATTGGCAGACAATAGCCACGATCAAATATTTTTGTATAACCTTGAACGTTGCAGCCGCAGATTTTCGCCAGCTTCTACCTTTAAAATCATGAACTCACTCATTGCCTTGGAGTCCAACATAGCACCCAACGAAAACATGATCATACAATGGGATGGTGTAAGCCGTAAGCCTGAATGGGACAAAAACCTCAGTATGCGCGAAGCCTTTAAAGTAAGCTCGGTACCTTACTACCAAGAATTGGCTCGCCGCATAGGCACAGTAGAAATGCAAAAATGGATTGACACCGTTCGCTATGGCAACAAACGCACTGGCGGCGCCTTGGACCAGTTTTGGCTTAACGATACCTTACAAATCAGTCCCGACGAACAAGTAGGCTTCATGAAAAAATTATATTTTGATAAACTACCTATGTCCCAACGTAGTCAGCGTATTGTACGTAGTATGATGTTGCAAGAAGATAGCACCAATTACAAATTGTATTACAAAACTGGAACAGAATTTAATCCCGAAGATCCAAAACATATTACCAAAGCCTGGATAGTAGGTTTTGTAGAACGAAAAGAAATCCAAAAAACTGTTTTGACCAAAAAAGAAGAAACCAATTACAGACCTTATTTCTTTGCCATGCATATCGAAACAGCAGATACAAATATGAAAACGATGTTGGTTCGCAAAGCTATTTTGCATGACATATTAAAAGAGCGTCAAATAATAGATTAGTCAATAATATGTGCAACAAATAGTGTGATCCCATTCTTCTTTTTTGGGGGAGCCAAAGTGCATCACATAATTCAACTACTTCAAGCCTTTGTTCCAATCTTTGCCTTCAGAGCAAGGCAAAGTATTTCCACGACAGTCTTGGCTATCCATCAGGGACATGTCCTTTATTGAGCTGAGGAAATACATTATACCATTGTTTATGTTCCTATAAGCCTTTACATCAGAAAATTCAATACATCTATAAAATAAAAAACACACCTCGCTGCCTTCCCAACAAGATGTGCTTTTGAATGAATACCTATATATTTAAATGGTAATCAAGATGTTTACTTCATATTTCCTTGTGTGGCACTGTGAAGTTGTTTACTTTTTTCAGTCACTGGTTCTTTAGTTTCGTCCTCTTCAGATTGAGGAGTAGGATTTGTTTTTCTGTCTTTTGTTTCACCATGCTTTGTAGATGGTTGAGATTGCTTAGACAACGAAGCCTTCACTTCATTCTCTTTGAATTTGCGTTCTTCATCTTCGCCCACATTGCCCAACTCATTTTCATGAAGATTGTTTGAATTTGGTTTTTTTCCGTTAAAATCTTCATTTGTTTTTTGCTTTAGCATTGAATCTTTTTGAGGATCATTTTTGCCCATTTGATTTTTGTCCATGATATGATGTTTTTGTTTGTAATGGAATTATTACAGTACAAAGTTGCTTACTTATCCATTAGGTATTGTTACACGATTTAGTATAACAATTGTATAATTGAGAAGTAAGATTGGAATTACAGGCAGTGGAATATGAACGCTAAAATATTTATGTACAGATATTTGAGGACTGTATTCATTGGTGAAAAAATTAATAACCCTTATCAAAGTTTTGATAGACCTTATCAAAGTTTTAATAGAAGCTATCGAAATTTCGATACATGTTATCAAAGTTTTGATAGACCTTATCAATTTTGAGTCCATTTCGTGGCTTAATGGTTATTAAAACCCCCTTGAGAGAGATTTAAAAAATCAAAATCAACTTGATAAATTCTGCCAAGTTGATATCCACACAAACCATGTTTAGTAGGTAGTGATGTTTCATGAGGACACAAACCATAGTGAAAAAAGTCCATTTGAATGGCCTGTATTAACTCAGCTCAACAAAGTATATGTCCCTGATGGATAGCCTTTCTACTTAAGTGCGCCGTGCGCACAAAGTAGAAAGAAGTAGTAGAATAGAATTGAATGGCTAGGCTCCAAATTGGGCTCCTAATATTAAAATATATTCTCAAACAGAATATGTCATAAAATATTTCGCTTGCAATTGATAGCAGGATAATCTGTTCGAGTATATTTAATCTTTAGGTATATAATATTTTAGATTATACTGATACTGAAAATCGATAGGATTGCGTTCGACACGTGCAGGTTTCCATTTTTTCATTTTGGCTATGGCTAGAATTATTTGTTGTTCACATACAGCATTGTTGCAATGCAGTAATTTTATATCTTTTAAACTACCGTCTTGTCTTACAGTGCACTTGAGCACCATATCCTGTTCGCGCAAGGCAGTTTCGAAGCAAGGTACTCGTGCAAACAAATAGGGCCGAATACGTTCAGATGGTTCGGGATATTCGAACGAGGGATAATACTTGACATTTTGGCCTTGCATGTCATATCGTTTACCTTTTCGTAATCGATTGTTTGCATACCACTCAATGCGTTGCAAGGAGCTATTTTTATAATATTGTTTTTGCTCGCCGTCTTTTTTACCTTCTTTGTAGTTATGAAGCCACTCTAAGCTATCTGACCTATAGTAGTAGGATTTCCATTGGCCAATCTTAAGGTCGAATGCATTGTACATGCCTTCATCCTTTTTGTAGCCCTTTGCAGAATCGAAGGTCTGAACAGAATAGGTATTATCGGGGTTGTAGGTCGTTTGTTGTTTGACTCGTTTGCCACCCAAATAATAGTCGGACCATTGTCCTTGTTTATAACCTTTATAGAATACGCCCTCGCTGATGCGGTTTCCTTGAGCATCGTAATACCATGCTTTTCCGTGTTTGATGACGGCTTGAGGCGAAGTATAAGTTACTTTGCGGCGACATACATGATTTAAATCGAAATCCATGATAAGATAAGCTTGTTCGATAGGCAATACCATGCGATAATAAGTTGCAGCATCGCGCGCTACTTTGGCTCCTAGGTCGTTGATATAAAGGGTATCTGCTTGGGCCAAACAGTTGTAAAAATTGAGTTGCAAGCACAAGCAAACCAATATGGTGCATTTTTCAATCGTAGTAGGCATAACAAGTAGTGTAGGTTGAAACAAAAATAAAGTATCAATTTGAAATAGAAGAATACAATGACAAAAAAATGAGTTCGGGCAAAGTCGCTATGGTTAAATCAGTTTTTTGTGTACTTTTGTATACTAAACTATTGATCATGAGTATGCACAATGACGAAGCTTTATTTTTACAAAAAATAGATCAAGAAATAAAAATTGAAGCCCGCGACTGGATGCCTGAGGAATACCGCAAAACCCTCATCCGTCAGATATCGCAACATGCCCACAGCGAAATCGTAGGGATGTTACCAGAAGGTGCTTGGATAACACGCGCACCTAACTTACGCCGAAAATTGATATTGTTGGCCAAAGTTCAAGATGAAGCAGGACATGGTTTATACTTATACTCTTCTGCCGAAACATTGGGTATAACCCGCGACGAATTGATAGACCAATTACATACTGGCAAAGCCAAGTATTCGAGTATATTTAATTACCCTACGTTGACTTGGGCCGACATTGGCGCCATAGGCTGGTTAGTAGATGGTGCTGCTATCATGAATCAAGTGATGCTATGTCGTACTTCTTATGGTCCTTATGCACGTGCTATGGTAAAGATATGTAAAGAAGAAAGTTTTCATCAACGTCAAGGATACGAATCATTACTTGCGCTTAGCAAAGGAAGCGATGCACAAAAAGCGATGCTACAAGATGCAGTAAACCGCTGGTGGTGGCCTTCTATTATGATGTTTGGTCCTTCGGATAGTGAAAGCACGAACTCTGAGAAAAGTATGCTATGGAAAATCAAGCGTCAGTCGAACGATGATTTGCGTCAGCGGTTTGTAGATGCAACGGTAGACCAAGCTAATATATTGGGTGTAACACTTCCTGATCCAGATTTGAAATGGAACGAAGCTAGAGGTCATTATGACTTTGGTGAAATCAATTGGGACGAATTTTGGAATGTCGTAAAAGGTAACGGACCATGCAACAAACAACGTTTAGCTGCACGTGTAAAAGCCCATGAGAATGGTGCTTGGGTTCGCGAAGCTGCTATGGCTTATGCTAACAAAAAGAAACAAAAAGCTGCGTAAGAAAAAATTGGATTGAAATTTTAAATCGATTTCTTTTTCATTTAATATTAAAAACTTGTCTACTCGACAAGTTTTTTTTGTTACAAGTAGATATAATAAAATTAATAAACGTGCTGTCCACCGTTAATGCTATAGTTAGCACCTGTGACAAAGCTTGTCGCATCGCTAGCTAAAAATGAAACTAAGTGTGCTACCTCATGCGTACCGCCTAAGCGACCTACCGGAATTTGTGCTACGATTTGATCGCGGACTTTTTCGGGTACAGCCATGACCATGTCAGTACCGATATAACCTGGGGAAATTGTATTGACCGTAATACCATATTTGGCGACTTCCATAGCCAAGGTTTTGGTAAAGCCATGCATACCTGCTTTGGCTGCTGAGTAATTGGCCTGTCCAAACTGACCTCGCTGCCCATTGACCGAGGATATATTGATGATACGTCCAAAATTGCGTTCGATCATGCCATTGATAATATGTCGTGTACAATTGAATACACTGTTGAGATTGGTATCTATAACGGCATGCCAATCATCGGGCGACATGCGGGCAAAGCGACCATCGCGGGTTATACCTGCATTGTTGACCAATATATCTATTGTACCGATGCGATCTTCAATATCCTTGACCATAGCGCCCATTGATTCGTAATTGCATACATCGCCTTCGGCGGTATCGATATCATAAACTTCATCGTGCAAGGATTTGAGCCACTCTGTAGCTTTCTCTTTATTTCTAAAATTACCGACTACGCGATAACCATCATCATGCAATTTTTTGCACATGGCTGTTCCCAAACCACCTGTTGCTCCTGTGACTAATGCAACTCGATTGTTGTATTTATCCATAGTATTTTTTATTTATGCAATGAAGATAAATAAACATTTTTGGAATGTCAATCTTAAGGTATTTATTTTTCTGCTAAACTTGCTGTATAGTACGAAGACTTGAACGGATGTCTATCCTTCCATTTTTCTCCGATTTGTTCTTTAAAACCGGCTGATATTTTTTTGTAAAACCAATTGATGACTACATTTCTCAATTTGTAATACGAATGTTGATAGGCTGGCTCGCAACCTAAAATGGCTTTGGCTTCCAAGGCAGTACGACCTAATATGAGTTTTTTACTTTGGGTGAGAATTGCTTGTTCCAAACAGTGAAATAAGATGTTGAAATACATCGCATGCGACTGATTGATGCTATATTCAAATCCAATATAATTCATATCGTACACTTGATCATGAAGTATGGCAGACGAAAATGCAACCATGCGATCCTCCAAAAACCAACCGTGAACTACATAATTGTCCTTCAGTTGCTTTTTTAATTCAAGAAAAAAAGATTGATTCAATTTGCCCATACTCACCAATTGATTGTTGGTGACTTGTAGGTATAATAGTTCAATTTCCGAAGCATGCAACTCGATATCTTCAAGAGAAAGTTTGCGCACAACTAGTCCGTCTTGTTGTTTGATTATTTTTTTGTATCGTTGAACGTATTTGTGTTTCAACATTTTTTCATAATCCTGTATAGAGGTCCAAGTGGGAGGAATATTCAATTCCATAGATACATCTTCTTCCATCGATCGGTAAGACTCATCCGCCTCTACACAAGCCGCAAAACTAGCTGGTAAATCCTTTAAGAAAATACCAGTTGTCTTGGCATGCAACAACATCATATCAAATGTTTGTTTGTAAATGCTTGCTTGTTGTTCAGTAGAAAATTCCTTTTGTACAAAATGAAAATACTTTGCATCATGTCTGAACAAATTACCCACGACCAAGAGGCTAGGCTTCATTACAGACAAGGTCAAATTAAGACTATGATGTTGGAATATTTTGTCGCGACAATTAAAATGTTCTGGATAAATATGCAGTTGCTGATAGTAAGATAACAATACCAATTGTTCATCCTCAAATGTCATGACATAATAATATTGAACATGATTAAGACCTGCTCGTTCGCTAATGGCTAGTTCGTCGACATGCATGGCAAGGTTTGGATGCACAGAGGCATTCCATTCGGGAGGTAATTCCTTGAAGCTTTCATAGATCTTGTGGGTTAATGCCATTGGAGGCGCAAATGTAAAAATTATCTATCTGAAAACAAACATGCAATTGCGAATACCCTATTGATAACATAATTCTAGTAAATGATACTACATTAATTACGATGAAAAACATGTTTCGTTTGCAATATAGTCCCATCATGTATTGCATCTATATGAATTAAAGTTTTCTTTAACAGACCTGTTCATGTTTTATGATTTTGTATACAAGCCTTCTCGATACATTTGCTCGAAATCAATTTCCCATGCAGTATTTTCCGTCCCACAACAAACATGCTAATCTTTATCTCATCCTCTTGATGATGTGTACATTTGGCATTATGCTATCGGTATTGCGTGTGGTAGCAACAGGTTCTACAATGTTTTTGTTTCTCAATTGGAACTTATTTTTGGCTATAATCCCTTTCGTGGTGACCCGTTTTGTTGTTTATAAAAAAGCCATAATAGACAAGCGATTATTTTTAGTTGTCTTGGTATTTTGGCTATTATTTTTTCCCAATTCGCCCTATATATTGACCGATTTATTTCACCTTAAAAAATCGACTTCCATGCCGCTATGGTACGACCTTATCCTTGTACTTTCGTATGCCTGGGCGGCGCTTGTATTTGGATTTATGAGTTTGTCCGATATACAAAAAATGAGTGCAACACATTTTGGTCAACGTATAACTACTATTGGCATTATAGTTATTCTTTTTGTATCTAGTTTTGGCGTCTACTTGGGGCGATATCTTCGATGGAACAGTTGGGATATCGTAACAAATCCACTTCGACTCTTAGGCGATATCGGAAACGAAATTTTTCATCCTTTTGACCATCCTCGTACTTGGGGTGTGACCTTAGTATTGGGTTGTTTTCTGAACCTAGCTTATTTTTCTCTTCAGGCTATTCGCAAAGAAAATTATAACTAACAGCATTCAAATTTTATTCATTGTTTGAGAAAAAGAATCTAGATATTTTAACAATTAAAAACTGCTTTTGTATAGACGCAAACCAACTTGTTTTTCAAAAATGTCAATTGATATTTTCTCTACATTGAATTTGATTAGAACACTCCATTAGCAAAAACCTTCGCTTACGAAATTCAATAAACGGAAAATTTTATATAAATCAAATCCCGCAACATCTATGGATTCAAGTATAAATTTCTATTCGCATAACATGAGTATAAAAAAGTAAAATCTATATCTTTGGCGTTACTACTTCTACACTATTGAGCTTAGTCGTTAAGCAACAAAAATTATCTCATAAATTCACAGTATGAATACGCAAGTAAATTGGTTTTTTGACAAGCAAACCAAATGGCAAGATGCCTATTTGGAATTAAGAGAAATAGTACTTGCATGTGAACTTACTGAACTTTTAAAATGGGGTTGTCCATGTTATACCTACGAAAACGAAAATGTAGTTTTAATGCATGGTTTTAAGGATTATTGTGCATTACTATTTATGCAAGGGGCTTTACTTAAAGACACCCAAAAGATTTTAGTGCAACAAACAGAAAATGTTCAATCAGCTCGACAGATACGTTTTACTATTGTAGACGAAGTGATCAAAAATAAAACACTTATAAAATCATATATTAAAGAAGCGATCGAAATTAGTAAAGCAGGACTAAAAGTAGAATTAAAGAAAACAAATGAGTACAAAATGCCGCAAGAATTTCAAATTGTTTTAGACGAAATGCCAGACTTAAAAACAGCTTTTGAATCATTGACACCAGGGCGACAACGAGGCTATTTACTTTTTTTTTCTGCACCAAAACAAGCCAAGACTAGAGAAAACAGAATTGAAAAATATATTCAACAAATATTAGACGGAAAGGGCAAAGACGATTAAGCGCAAATTACTCTGCGCTATTAAACCACTCCGCCGTCGAAGAGATATTTGATGTATAATGTTCGAGCTCTATAAACTGCTAACCCACCTAAGTAAGGGCTGTTGTTTATTATTCTATCATTACTTTTTTTACACTATTACCACATCGGATATAGTATATTCCACTTGATAAATTGGATACTGGAATTCCAAGAATAAAGTGGACAAATTAAATTGATCATTAAGCTGCATTTTTTAAATTGTTATTGTTAATTAATTTTTGAAATTCTAAAAGGGTTAAATTGTTTAAATGTTTGTGTCGTCTGCTGGTGTTATAAAAAGCCTCTATGTACTCAAAGATAGATAATTCTGCTTGTTTTCTAGTATCATATTTTTGATGGTATACCAATTCTGTTTTTAAGGTTTTGAAAAAACTTTCTGCCACCGTATTATCCCAACAATTACCTTTCCTGCTCATACTTCTATCAATATTTTTACCCTTGTTTACTTCACTAGTAAACTCTTCGCAAGCATATTGGATGCCTCTATCTGAGTGGAAAAGCAGATTTTCTTTATCTTTTAGCGGTCTGTTTTGTAGTGCCATTTTAAGTGCTGCAATGCTGGTGTCTTTCGCTGTCATGGTATGGCTCAACGCCCAAC
>JBILCF010000002.1:0-53943 GCA_044353325.1 Chitinophagaceae bacterium
CATTTTATATGGTGCTATCAAATCAAAAGCAGGAATGTGTACAGTAAACAATTTTTTATTTAACATATTTTCCATTTGATAAGTGCCATTCATTTTTCCAATGTCAGTCCGTATGCTTGCTCCTGAAATATACTGAAAAGATTCTTGTGGTTCTAATATAGGCTGTTGTCCTACTACACCTTCACCATCTACCTCGCGATGCGAACCATTGCTGTCAAATATATGCCAATGACGGCGAAGAAGTTTGACTGGGAAATTCGAAGTATTCTCAATGGATACTCGATAGGCAAAAGTATATTCGTTTAATAATGGATTAGATTGTTCCCTATTGTAAAATGTTTCTACAATTATACTTATGCCTTCTGTAATTTGTTGTACCATTTGATGATGTAAATTTAGTTTATTTTATAATTTCATACGATTAATTTTTACAAGTGTATTTAGTAGTTATAATTTCGTTATATTCTGCAAGTTTTGCTTCGATTTCGAATGGGTTGTTTTCGTAGCCATACCGAATGGAATATGCTAAATATTTTACAATAAAAAAAAGTAAACCTTCTTGTTTGTATTGTTCGATATGTTTTAGTTCGTGCCTCAACCAAACTACATTAGAAATAAAGTTTGCCCTACTACAATTGTGCAAAAAAATAGTTTTACCGATTACAATAGCACAAGAGCTAGTCTTTAGCTTTTGAGAAGCTAAATAGGCTATAAAGGAATTTTCTTTAATGGTAACTTGGGTCAATGCTTATTTCCACATTTTAAGTATTTGAGCAGCATGGTTCTTCGATTCAACTTTTCTAATCATTTCGTGTATTTTGCCATCCTCATTAATTAAAACTGTTGTTCGCAATACCCCCATATATTTTTTGCCGTACATGCTTTTTTCGCCCCAAACCCCATAGTCATTCAGGGTTTTATGCGATGGGTCGGCCAAAAGTGTGAAAGGAAGTTCGTGTTTGTCTGCAAATTTAAGATGAGATGTTTCGTCGTCAGGGCTTATGCCTATGACTTCTATACCTTGCTTTTGCAAAAGACTATAATTATCTCTAAGGTTACAAGCCTCTACAGTACAAGTTGGTGTCATGTCTTTTGGGTAGAAAAAAAGCACTACCTTTTTGCCTTTAAATTCTTTTAATGTTACTTTCTTTCCTTCTTGGTTTTTGAGCGAAATGGCTGGAGCTTTGTCGCCTGCTTTTAATTCTGTCATGATTATCGTGTTAGTGTATAGATTTGAGTATAAGTATTTCCATTTTCGTCACGTGCTGTAAGCTTAAACTGATGTGAACCTTTGGGGAAATAATCATCCATTTCGTAATAATAATTGTTTCCTTTTTGAACCATTCGAATCCATTGTCCATCAATTGTTGCTTCTACGTGTTCTACTGATGTAGTTTCTTCTTTGATGACAAAATTAATACGCCTTTGTTTTGTTACATTATCACCATTTTTTATAGTCGATGTTATGACTGGTGGTTTTTGATCAATACATATTTGATATTCTCCAAAATCACGTACCGAAACAACAACTTGCCCATTGATAAATTTTGCTGCTTTGCCCTTTATGCCTGACTCGTTTAGATATGGCAATCTTACAACGGCAATTTTATCTTGAAGAGAAATAGGTATGGTTGATTTAGGTGTGATGGTCAAATCGAAATAACTATGAAGCGGCACATAAGGGTAATGAACTTGATACGTATTCGAGTATGGCAGATTGGATAGTTTTGTAGAAGTAGCAAAACAAATATCATCATACAAACACGATTCAAGCAGTGTAAATTCAATATCTTTATTCTTCAATATATTTTTTTGGCCTTGCTTGAATAGGGTATTGCATGTTAAAGGATTAAATGAATTCGTACCTTGCAAAATAAATTCTAAACTGGTTTTATTATACTTGGTATCATAGACTTCTATTCTGATTTTTTTTGCTTGGCCATCACTGAGGTCTATCACACCATTGCTTTCAGTAAAGGATTTATAAACAGCTAGTTTGTTGTTAGGTAATTTTCTGCAAAGTTGAATCCATGGACCCCCATTTTTTTAGTTTTGTAGTCTGCAATGGCATTCATATAGCGTGTTACATCATAGCTAATATTGTCCATTTGCCATGCAAAAAAAGGTTTTTCATCAACAAAAACATGTGTTTCAAAAATGCCCAATGTGCCAGTTGCAATAGCCATATAATCATCGCCTTGTATACCTAGATAGGCTTTCGATGATTGTATCGTAATCTTTTCGGGAGAAAGTTTGAAACTGTTCCCTTCTTTTTTTACGGCGTAAAGAAGTGGTTTTTGTTCGTAAATACTTGTGTTTCCATCATATACCGCCAATTGTTTGATGTATGGAGGTTTAGTATCTTTAATTGATTCGTAAAATAGTAATCCATTTAATGGTGCATCGGTTTTTGTATCTCTAATTTCCATGTGCAAATGTGGTCCTTGAGATGAGCCTGTATTGCCACTTTTTGCTATGAATTCACCTTTGCGCACAGGAAATTCGTGCGGAGCAATATGTAAATCTTGCTTCCAACTTTTGGTGTCATATTGTTTATTTCGAACATAGTTTTCAAGTGCAGGATAAAATGAATTGAGGTGGGCATACAACGATGTGTAACCGTTGAAATGTGTTACATAAATCGCATTGCCAAATCCACCAGGTTCTATTTTGATGCTAGAAATAAAGCCATCTTCTATGGCACGAACAGTTAAGTTTTCTTTGCCATAGGTGCGTATATCTATGCCAGAATGGAAGTGATTTGGACGGCATTCACCAAAATTACCAACCAACATAATTGTAGTATCGAGTGGATTTCGAAAAGAAGTGGCAGGGTATTTTTTTGCTGGGAAAAAAGTTTGTGCACTACTTTTTAAAGCAAAAAAAATGAAAATGAAGAGAAATGCTTTTTTCATAACCGAATGTTCAAGAGAAAAGGAATTGTTAGCTTGACTTCAGCGTTTACGATTGTTCGGTAGTTTGTTCAACTACGGGTATTGCTTTTTGTTCGATATGATTAAGTAATAGTTTTTTCTGAAAAACAAAAATACTGATTACCCCAGTTGAAATTGCAGTATCTGCGATATTGAATACTGGCCTAAAAAATTCGAAAGATTCGCCACCCCATACTGGAAACCAGCTCGGATAGGTTCCTTTCAATACTGGGAAATACAACATATCTACGACTTTGCCATGAAAAAGTTCGCCATAACCTTGCCCCCATGGAACAAATCGTGCTATATGAAAACTACTTTCTGTAAATATTTTTCCAAAAAAAACACTGTCAACTGAATTGCCCAATGCGCCTGCAAGAATAAGCGCTCCACAAAAAATCAAACCGTTCGAATAACGTTGTTTGATTAAAGTATTTTGAATAAAATAAAATCCCCAAGCCACAGCAATTAAACGGAATAATGTTAAGAAAAGTTTGCCATAATGCTCACCAAACGTCATTCCAAAGGCCATACCTTCGTTTTCTATGAAATGTAGTTTAAACCAATTGCCAATCACATTAATTTCTTCGCCATAAAAAAAATGGGTTTTAATGTAGACTTTTGAAAAGATATCTAAACTCAATACGGCAAGCACAACGCCAATGACATGTTTCAGTTTCACGTAAATAATTTTAGCAAAAATAAAGGGAATTGCCGAATGACCTATTGTTTAAGCTTAAATAATAAAATTTAAGACAATATTATAATAATCCAGAAGTTAAAAGGGCAATGGTACAACCTGAAACCACTTGAATATTATGCTTGTGTGCTAACTTAACCAACTCAGGATTTTCAGTACCAGGATTGAATATAATACGCTTGGGATGCATTGAAACTATGGAATCGTAGTATTTCTTTTGGCGATCGGCATTTAAGAATACGGAAATGGTGTCAACATGATTTAAATTGGCGAGGCTAGAATCATCTTGAATGATTAGATTTCCTATATTTCATTTTTATTTGAAACTGCAACTAAATTAAATCCTTTATTATCTATAAAACGAGTTGCCATGTAGCTTGTTCGGGCAGGATTGTTTGATGCACCAGGGACCAAAATGGTTTCTTTTATTTTCATAAACTTTAAAATATTGATCAAAAAGGGTTTAGTCAAAATGTGTGCCAAAATAATTCTGGCACTATCTAACTGTTTGAAAATCAATAGATTAAATTATTATTAATCTAGTCTGAACAATTGATGACGACGCGGAATTTCTACATCTTTAAATCCTTTTTTTCTCAATTTGTGTTGGAAATCTATCTGAACATCGTACTCACCATGGACTAAAAATACTGTTTTGACTTGGTCTTTATCTTGGCAAGCCAAAAACTGACATAAGTCATCATAATCGCCATGTGCACTCATACTACGAATGGCATTTACACTTGCTTTGACTTCATATTCTTGTCTGAAAATTTTAACTTGTTTATCACCTCGCATTAATTTTGCACCAAGCGAACGAGGTTCGCAATAGCCAGTCATTAAGATTCTATTTCTTGGATTTTCGATACCATTAGCAATATGATGTTTAATGCGACCAGCCTCAGCCATACCTGAAGCCGAAAGTATGACCATTGGTTCTTTGCGTGAATTTAAATGTTTCGAATCTTCAACTTTAGTAATGAATTTGAGCCCTTTAAAATCAAATGGATATTTGTCCTTTTTCATCAATTCTTGAACATGTTCATTGAACAAGTTGGCGTGCTGTTTAACTATTTCAGTCGTTTTGGTAGATAAGGGACTATCTACATAATAAGGTACATCTGGAAGACGGCCTTGGTATTCAAGTTTATTCAATGCATAAAGTAATTCTTGTGTGCGACCTACACTAAAAGCAGGAATAATCAGTTTGCCTTTGTTTTCAATACATGTTTCTTGGATATATTGAAAAAGGAGGTCTTCAGTACCCTCTATATCTTCGTGCAAAGAATTGCCATAAGTGCTTTCGAGCAAAATATAATCAGCCTGTTGAAAGACTTCTGGAGAGCGCAATATTACATCACGGTATCTACCTACATCGCCACTAAAAGTTATACGGGTTTCTTTGCCTTCCTCTTTGATTCCTACATGTACCGCAGCGCTACCTAAAATATGCCCAGTATCAGTGTATTGAAAAGAAATATCTTCATCAATTTGAGTGATTTCGCCATATGGGACCTCTCTAAGCAATGGAAAAACATTGTTGGCATCAGCTACGGTATACAAGGGTTTAATATAGGGTAAACCTTGCGCTGCTCGGCGTTTGTTAACAAATGCGACATCAGCCTCTTGAATAAATCCAGAGTCAAGCAATAAAACTTGAACTAAATCTGCTGTAGCAGGAGTGCAATAGATTGGTCCATTGAAGCCTTCTTTAACCAATTTGGGTAGTAAGCCGGAATGGTCTATGTGTGCATGCGAAAGTATAACGTAAGTAATTTGGGTTGGATCGAACCCGAAATGGGTATTGTGTTCTAACGTTTCATCGCCCAATCCTTGAAATAATCCACAGTCTAATAGTACTTTTTTGTTGTTTTTTAGATGGATAACATGTTTTGAACCAGTAACTGTTCGAGCAGCTCCGTGAAAGGATATTTTCATAATTTATAGATAGTTTACATCATAATCTAACGTTTCTTAGTATATTAGCGTCTAGATTAATGTAAATATATGCATTTTTTACTAAATGAAATAGAGAGTAGTTGTAGTAAATGTGCATAAAATTTCTTTAATTTGTACAATTAATAGACAATCATGAAGATTCGAATCAAAATATTGCTAGCCTTAAGTGCAATGCTCAGTTTGGGTAGTTGTCAAAAATATAATCAAGTTGATAATTCATCGACAGTCAAAACGCCTTATGTGCTATTTATTGGTGGATACAATGGTACATTACACAAAACCAATGAAGGCCTGTATTTCAATACGTTGTTTCCAACTGATAATTCTTGTGTAAGACAAGTTTTAGTTGCAGATTCAAACGTACTCTATCTTAAGCAAAACTTGTATACAAGCAAAGATGAAGGGCGTTCATTTAAAATCAGCAATGATCATGCAAGACCATATGAAGACTTGTTTTACAAGTATTATTTGCCAAATCAAATGATTTATGATAAGTCAGACCCAAACAATAAACTTGTTTATTTTTGTTCTAGAACGGGTTTAGAATCAAGTTCGGATTTAGGTGTAACATTTACACCAGTTCCTGCTGCTAGTTTTGATACGCCTCCATTAGCTACAGATACACCAACATCAATCACACAACTTGACAACGGTAAAGCTTACCTCATGATTGATTCTGCCAATCAGTATAAAAAATCTGTTGGTGCAGGATGGGTTAAAGTTGCACAAGATGGAGTAAATGATTTGCCGACAGATTCAACAAGATGGTATATTTCTCATTCTCACGATACATTATTTGCAGTTGATTTCAACGGGCCAGCAGGCGTGCGTTATAGCACTAACGATGGTTTAGATTGGGCACCAGTACCTGGTTTACCTAAAAAACGTAAATTGCTTTTCGCCAATCAAGCCTTTGGTAGTAATGCACTTTATGTTGGATTAGATAGCGGTGGCTTATATAGAATCAATGCTACAAACTTTACTGCAACTGGCGCTGGTATGCCTTGGAATGCGAAAGTAAACTTTGTAGAAGGTAAACGTGTGGTTTACAGAACCGATGTTTCACGTTACTATTTGTTTTGTTCAACTGACCAAGGCTTGTATATGAGTGAAACCAATGGCTTAGATTGGAACTTAATACGTACTGGAAGTTATTCCACACTAGAATAGTGTTTTTCAACGTTACAAGACAATGAAAACGAATGTAATGTTGATGATTTTTTTGAGTTTTTGCACAATAGTAAAAGCTCAAGAAAGTTTAAGTTTAGCTCACTCTTTTTCAATTGAATCAAGTTATTTTACCACAGATCCACTGGGGAATTTGTATGTAGTAAAGAATAACAATGCCTTGATGCGTTACAATTCAAATGGAGATAGCACTGGTTTTTTTAACGAAATCAAAAAAGGGAGAATTACATCCATAGATGCTACAAATCCAATGCGAACAATAGTGTATTATGGAGAATATGGGCAAATATTGGTTTTAGATCAATTGTTATCAAAAAAAAGCACCATGAACCTATCACAATTGGGGTTGTTTAATATTCGTTGCATTTCCAATTCGGCAGATGGTAAAATATGGGTGTATGATGTTGCAAGCGGTACACTACTCAAAATGGATGACAATCAAACCATAAGTTTTACATCTTCATTGAGAAATGTATTGGAACAAAATATTGATCCTCAAATGATGGTTGAACAAGATAGAAGTTTATTTATGGTAGATTCATTGCATGGTATCAAAAAATTTGACCAATACGGATTTTACCAAACAAGCTATGCTTTCAATGCTACTGAAATACAATACTTCAATAATTTTTTAGTTTACTACAAAAAACCTTTTTTGTACTCATACAATACCAAAACTCTTTCTGAGCAAAAAATCGAAGTTCCTAATTCTGCAGATTGTCTTCAAGTGAGGCTCGAACGCAATAGATTGTATATTCGTCGGAGTACTACAATAGATATGTATAAACTCAATGAAAAAAAGTGAAACTAGAATACTTAGGCTACATTTGCATCATAAACTTAATTTCTGAGCCCATTCTTTAAATCATTGATGCTGTTTTTGATGTTGCTGGTTTTTGTTAGCTGGCACGTTGTTGTGACTGCACAAATAAAGACCCATCAAAAAGTATTTGTTCGCAGTATAGTATTTAAAGGAAATAAAATAACTAAAAATCAAATTATAGCACGTGAGATGAGTTTTAAAGTAGGTGACTCGCTATTGAGTACCGAAGTAGAAGCTGAATTAGAATATAACTCACAGCGAATTTTAAACTTGCAATTGTTTTCTAAAGTAAACTATTGCATCAATCATTGGGAAAATAATGTATTGGATATACAATATGAAGTTTCAGAAATTTTATATTGGCTTCCGGCACCTATTTTTAGTCTTGCCGATCGCAATTTTAACGTTTGGTGGTTAGAAGAAGAAAGGGATTTGAGTAGAACAAATATTGGCATGGAACTCACTCGGATTAATTTTAGAGGACGGAATGAACGTATTAATGTATTGGCTCAAGCAGGTTACAATAAATTGTTTTCAATTTCTTATAAAATTCCATACATCGATAGAGGGATGAAACATGGACTTAGTTTTGGCTTAAGCTATGCGACTGGACGAGAGATTAATTACCAAACTGATTCCAATAGGATTTTGTTTTACACCAACGACAAGTATCCATATCAGCATATTCAAGCAAGGGTAGGTACATCTTTTCGGAAAGCATATGTAGCAGTACATGACCTTCAATTGAGCTATCATAATTATTCTATTACAGATGAGTTATTTGTAAGAAATCCTGATTTTTTGGGTGGTAGAAAAAAAATAAATTATGCTGAATTGATGTATAATTATCATTACAATAATACCAATGTCAGAGTATATCCAACTAAAGGCTTAGAATTTAGAATGAATATTTCAAAAAAAGGGTTAGGCTTTGATAAGGATGTGAATCAATTTATTTTGTACAATGAGACTTCTTTTTACCAAAGGATCAGCAGAACATTGTCAAGCGCTTTTGTTTTTAGAGGTAGATTAGCATTTGATGCGAAGCAGCCTTATTTATTAAATAGGGCAATGGGTTTTAAAACTGAATATGTCAGAGGTTACGAATATTATGTTATAGATGGAAGCCATTATGCATTATTGAGAACCAATTTGCGATATAAAATAATTGATAAAGTTATTACTCAAAATATAGTCAATATCATGAAGTACATTCCTTTTAGAGTGTATGTGAAAGCATATGATGATGTTGGCTATGCATATTCAAAAAACAGCGGGAATAGTTTTTTAAATAATCGATTCTTAAATGGATATGGTTTAGGTATAGATATTGTGGTGTCATATTATGCTAAGTTTAGAATTGAGTATAGTTTCAATCATTTAAATAAAAATGGATTATTTTTACACGGTTCTAAAGAATAAGTATGCAAATAGCAATCTACAATAGAGTATTTGAAGCTGAGGATATTCCTTTGTTTGAGCAATTGTTAGGCTTGCTTAATAAGCATCAAATAACTCCGGTCATTTTCGAAGACTTGGCACAACGACTTAAACCTCATGTGCAGATGCCAGCAAAGTATGAAATTTTTTCGGATGCTTTACCATTACAAACTAAAGTCAATTTTGTTTTCAGTATGGGAGGAGATGGTACCATGCTCGATATTGTCAAGTTTGTAGGAGATAAAAATATACCTATTTTAGGGATTAACTTGGGTAGATTAGGTTTTTTAGCTAGTACAGTTGCTGGTGAAATTGAATTTGCTATTGAATCATTAATGAAAGGGGCATATATGCTAGACCAACGCACATTGATTCATTTGGATACAAGTATTCCATTGTTCACTGATGCGCCTTTTGCACTAAATGAGTTTTCTGTCCATCGCAAAGACAGCTCTTCTTTAATCAAAATTCATACTTACCTAAATGGAGAATTCTTGTGTACTTATTGGGCCGATGGACTTATAGTATCTACGCCTACAGGTTCTACAGGGTATTCGCTCAGTTGCGGAGGTCCTGTTATTTTTCCGCAAGCCAATAGTTTTGTTATTACACCTGTCGCCCCGCACAATTTAAATGTAAGACCAATCATCATTTCAGATAATAGTATTATTTCATTTGAAATAGAAGGACGTGCCGATTATTTTCTTTGTACGTTAGATGCAAGATCCGAAACAATAGATAGCACTGTTTCATTGGCAGTCAAAAAAGAAAACTTCCACATCAATTTAATTCGACTTGAAGGACAGAATTTTTTAAATACGCTTCGTACCAAATTATTTTGGGGTATAGATCACCGCAATTAATTATTCAACAGTTATCGTATAACTTTCCATGACCGCATTGTAAAGCATTTTTTTTGTTGCATGCTCTGCAGACTGGTAAGCTTCGTCCTTACTTTCTGATTCTATAAATAATGTAATATGCTTCCCGATACGCACATCTTGAATAGCTTTAATTCCTAAACTGTGCAAACTTTCGTTTACCGCTTTACCTTGCGGGTCTAACAATTCTTTTAGGGGCATTATGTTGACGTGTGCTGTATAAATCATGCTTCTGAGGGTTTGTGGGCGAAAGATAATGCGATGTAAAGTAAAAATGAAAAAGGGACTGCTAATATTTTCAAAAAAGGTAAAGAAATTAAAGTCAAGCCAAACCATGCTAATTGTACCCAATTCTTTTTTACTGAAAATTGACTAAATTTCAATGTGAATAATTTGATTTTACTGACCATCAGCCAACATAAAATTCCTATAATACCATATATAATCCATGGACTTTGCATTAAAGCGCCAATATTCATTGGGTTATATAAATTGATAAGTGGAAATGAAGCAACAACTAGCCCTATAGCAGGAATTGGAACGCCGGTAAAATAAGACGTAGTAGCGGGTGAATTATTAAATCGTGCTAATCTAAGCGCACCAAAACAAGCTACTAAAAAAGAAGGTGCAAGCCAAATCATTGAAACGTCTATTGCATGTGGCTTTTGTATCCAAGCTACCCATAGCATTTTCATGAGAATCATACTCGGTGCGACCCCAAAGGAAACCACATCGGATAGTGAATCTAAATCTTTACCTAAGGGAGAACTTACCCCGAGCCAACGTGCAACCATTCCATCAAACAAGTCAAATATGCCAGCGATAAGAATAAACAAACTTCCATAATAAGCCTGAGTAGTACCTACAACCCAATACTGCTGTCCGTTGATTTCGCTAAGAAAGGGTTGCGAATTTAAAATGAATGCGATGGCAATACAGCCAGAAAATAAATTACCTAAAGTTAATATATTGGGGAGGTGCTTCATAAGAGTACAGCAAATATAGTTATATGATTCCTAATGAAAATAAAAAAGTCAGCCTCTAGGGACTGACTTTTAATTATTTTGATTAAAATTAATTCTTTTTAGCATTTTTAGCTTCAATGCTCAAAGTCGCATGCGGAACTGCACGTAATCGCGCTTTGTCTATTAGCTTACCTGTTTCACGACAAATACCATAGGTTTTATTTTCTATACGTACCATGGCTTGTTCTAAATGGCTAATAAACGTGATTTGGCGGCTAGCCAATTGTGTAAATTGTTCACGTTCCATTGAAGCAGTGCCATCTTCCATGTTTTGGTATTTATTTTCAGTATCTTCTGTACCACCTTCATCTCTACGCATAATAACACCTTGCAAATATTGTAATTCAGCTTTAGCTGTTTCAAGTTTACGGGTAATAAGTTCTCTAAATTCTATTAAATCTTCATCACTATATCTGTAACTAGGTCCTGTATTGTTGGCTGTCATATCTAATATTGATCTTGTTGTTTCGGGTTCGTATTTTTTAACTTGAGAAGAATCATCCATTTTTCGTTTGAGTTCAGATGTTTTACGATGTGCAATTACTTTACCAGTATCGTTTTTCAAATTTGGTGTACCAAAAGTATTTGTTTTGAACACATCTGATTTTTTGGGTAAGCTGTTTAAAGTGCTTGTAATAATTGTTTTGGTTGGACCTGATTTTTTTCCTGATTTGGAAGCAGATCTTGAAGGTGCTACAATAGGCTTTTTTACCTCAGCTTTTGGCGTTTCAGCTTTTGCAACTGGCTTAGCCGGTGTTGCTTTTGCAACTGGTTTAGTTGGTGCAGCTTTTGCGGTAGGCTTCGCTGGAGCAGCTTTTGCAACTGGTTTAGCTGGTACAGTTTTTGCGGTAGGCTTCGCTGGTACAGCTTTTGCGGTAGGCTTCGCTGGTACAGCTTTTGCGGTAGGCTTCGCTGGTACAGCTTTTGCGGCTGGCTTAGCCGGAGCAGCTTTTGCGGCTGGCTTAGCCGGAGCAGCTTTAGCGGCTGGCTTAGCTGGAGCAGCTTTTGCGGCTGGCTTAGCTGGAGCAGCTTTTGCGGCTGGCTTAGCCGGAGCAGCTTTTGCGGCTGGCTTAGCCGGAGCAGCTTTTGCGGCTGGCTTAGCTGGAGCAGCTTTTGCGGCTGGCTTAGCCGGAGCAGCTTTTGCGGCTGGCTTAGCTGGAGCAGCTTTTGCGGCTGGCTTAGGTGTTGGCTTTTCAGCTACTTTTTTAGTCATAGATTTTGGAGCAGGTTTAGCTGCCGTTTTTTTTGCTACTTCTTTTTTTGATTTAGAAGCTGCTGGTTTTGCATTTTTCGCAACGGGTTTTTTAGTAGCCATAGCGTTTTAGGTTTTAGTAATGAATACGTTTATTTTGAAATCATTAATCTCAATTTCAGTCCCATCCTCAATTTTGGACGAAAACTCAATCTTATCGGCTAAAATTTCCGTGCAAATATATGAATTAAAATGATTCAGGCCATTCTTTAACAAATCAGTTTCTTCGACCATAACTTGTATGCGATCTGTAAGCTCATAATTGTTATCCTTTCGAATTTTTTGAACTTTGTTTACAAATTCACGAGCAAGACCTTCAAGTTCTAGTTCTTGAGTTAATATAATGTCTAAAGCTACAGTCAATGAGCCTTTATTTGCAACCAACAATCCTGGTATGTCATCGGATGTAATTTCTACTTCACTTAGCAATATAGTAATAGGCTCGTTGTCTATAATGATGTCAATTTGCCCATTTTGCTCCAATTCACTGATTTGTGATGTCCCGAATTGAAGAATTTCAGTAGCAACAGATTTCATCTTAGCACCCATTCTACTTCCCAAGGTTTTGAAATTGGCTTTGATTTTTTTCTTTATTAAATCATTATCGGCGCTGATATATTCAATTTCTTTAATATTTACTTCGCTTTTTATAATTGGTTCAACTGCTTCAATATGGTGTCTTACAAGTTCGTTCAAAACAGGGATTATAGCTTTTTGAAGCGGTTGTCGTACTTTGATGGACGCTTTTTTACGCAATGATAGTAACAATGAACAAGTGTCCTGAGCAAGTTCCATGCGCTCCTCTAAATTTTCATCGATATCGTCTATAATTACGTGAGGAAAATCGGATAAATGAACTGATGCAGATTGTTCACGATTAGTGATACTATTTAAACTCATGTATAGCCAATCGCTAAAAAATGGCGAAATCGGAGCTATCAGTTTGGATAAAATCTCTAAACATTCATATAAAGTTTGGTAGGCACATATTTTGTCAAATTCATATTCTCCTTTCCAAAATCTGCGACGACATAAACGAACATACCAGTTACTTAAATGTTCATCAACAAATTCATCGATTGCTCTACCAGCTTTGGTAGGTTCAAAATCGTCCATATAAGTTTGAACGCGTACTATTAATGAATTGAGCGAAGAAATAATCCATCGATCTATTTCAGGTTTATCTTTTACTGGGATATAATTTTCCTTAAATGTAAACCCATCAACATTGGCGTAAAGCGCAAAAAAAGTATAAGTATTGTATAAGGTATTAAATAGTTTTCGTTGAGATTCCTCAATTCCCTTAATGTCAAATTTTAAACTATCCCATGGCGATGCATTGGTTACAAGGTACCAACGTGTCGCATCAGCACCATAATTATCTATCGTTTTAAAAGGGTCAATAACATTGCCCAAACGCTTACTCATCTTATTGCCTTTAGCATCAAGTACTAAGCCATTAGAAACAACAGCTTTATAGGCTACTGAATCAAATAATAATACACCCAAAGCATGTAAAGTATAAAACCATCCTCTTGTTTGGTCTACGCCTTCGGCAATAAAGTCTGCAGGAAATATTCGACTTGATTTTCCATCTTTAGATGGCGACAATGATTCTTGAATAATGTTTTGTATTCCGCCTTTTGAAGCTATAAGACTTGGGTCTAATTGAGCATAAGGCATTGCTCCGCTATCAAACCATACATCGATTAAATCTGGCTCGCGAAACATTTTTTGCCCTGTTGCAGATTTCAAAATAACATTGTCGATATAGGGTTTATGTACATCTTTGAGATCCTTTTCTGGACTTTCATCGTGCATCAAGGATTTTATTTCTTCAATACTACCACAACAGACTTCTTCGGAGCCATCTTCGCTGCGCCAAACAGGTAATGGAGTGCCCCAGTAACGACTACGGCTTAAGTTCCAATCTACCATATTTTCAAGCCAATTACCAAATCGGCCTTCTCCAGTTGCTTTTGGTTTCCAGTTGATGGTTTCATTGAGTTCAATCATCCTGTCTTTTACAGCTGTAGTTCGAATGAACCATGCATCTAATGGGTAATAAATAATAGGTTTATCTGTACGCCAACAATGCGGGTAGCTATGTTCATATTTTTCAACTTTAAAAGCTTGACCACGTTTTTTTAGTTCAACAGAAATGTCGACATTGACATCTTGATAATCTTTATCATCCTTGTAGTTTTTGACAAAACGACCACTATATTCACCTGTGCCATCGATGAATTTACCTTCGCGGTCAACAAGTGTTATAATGCCAAGATTATTTTTTTGTCCTACTTTATAATCGTCTGCACCAAAAGCAGGTGCTGTATGAACTATACCGGTACCATCTTCAGTCGTTACAAAATCGCCACAAATCACTCTAAATGGCTTTGCGTCTGGAGTTTGCTCAAGGATTTTGTCAACTGAATTTGATTCAAAAGGAAGTAATTGCTCGTATTCTAAACCTTCTAATTCTGAGCCTTTGTATAAACCCAACACATGATAAGGAATTAGTTTAGAATCTGTTGTATATTCATCAAAGTCAGCATTTTCTGCCTCAGATTTAAAATATTTTGATATCAAATTTTCAGCAAGAATAACGTATTGCAATTCATGCGTATATGGATTAAATGTTTTGACTAAACAATAATTGATGTTTGGCCCAACTGTCAGTCCAAGGTTTGAGGGCAAAGTCCAAGGTGTTGTTGTCCAAGCCATAAAGCCTCCCTGGCCTCCGTAGGAGGGTTCAGTAAAATTGGTTTTAATTTTTTCAAAAATGTCTAAAGCAGTTTTGTTGGTGGCATTAGTTCCTCCATCGGAGGGGTTGAGGAGGCGGAATAGAACCGTTGCACTAGTATCTTTCACATCTTTATAGCAACCAGGTTGGTTTAATTCGTGCGAACTTAAACCTGTTCCAGCAGCTGGGCTATAAGGCTGAATAGAAACTGATTTATATAAATAGCCTTTGGTATGCAAGGTTTTTAAACACCACCATAAGCTTTCAATGTATTGATTTTCATATGTTACATAAGGCTTTGAAAGATCTACCCAATAGCCCATTTTCTCAGTAATATCGTCCCATTTGTCTTTAAATCGACCTACAGCCTCTCTACACTTTTGATTATATTCTTCAACTGATATTTTTTTACCAATATCTTCTTTTGTAATACCAAGTTCTTTTTCCACACCCAGTTCTACAGGAAGTCCATGGGTATCCCAGCCAGCTTTTCGATTGACTTGGTACCCTTTCATCGTTTTGTATCTACAAAACAAGTCTTTAATGGTACGTGAAATAACATGGTGTATTCCAGGCATACCATTAGCAGATGGAGGACCTTCGTAGAAAACAAATGTGTCTTTGCCTTCTCTATTTAAAATGCTTTTTTCAAATGTCTTTTCATCTTTCCATCGTTGAAGAATTTCGGATTCTAATGTTGGTAAATGGAGGTGTTTGAGTATTGTATAGTTTTTTGCTGACATGTTCGGTTAAAAAATGGGTGCAAAGGTAATTAAAATTGTGCAGGAGGCAATTAGTAATATCAATTTCTGAATTTGAGTTTTTATGGCAAAAAAAACTGCCTCGTGAAAGGCAGTTTTATATAAAAATGAAATTCAGTTAGTTAAATCGTGGCGCTCTAAAATCTCCAGTTCCAGAGTAAGTAGTTCCACTAGGCATTCCTTTTACGTTGAGTATAAACGTACCAACAATGTCACCAGGATATATAGGATATCCGTTGTAACTGATGTTGCCAGCTATAATCGTAAATGCAGTGTCTGTAAATGTGCCGCCAATATTTGTGAGTATACCATCAGTGACCAATTTTTTACCTGCAGTAGAATCAATAGATTGTATTTGAACATATTTGCCATTTGCTGTAGAATTAGCTACTATGGAAGCAAAGCTAGTGTTTAATGGGCTTTCGAGATACGAATAAATATTATCTAAAGGAGCTGCAAAATTTGTCGTTACACTTTGATTCGTTAATGTATTCGTTAGTGTAATATTTAAATAAGGATCTATAACATCACAAGCTATGATGTTACCTAGTAAATTTTCACCAGGAGAAATGGATCCGATTGTAACACCGAAAACAGAACTGTTGAAGTTGTAGGCATTGTATGCTACTTGTCCTGTAGGTGCGCATGGAAGTGATAATGCGAATTGACCCAAGTTATTTGGCACAATAAACAAACCAATAGGTTCAACAAATATTGCTCCATCACCAATCGGATATTTACCACAATCGACCAAAGTACCTATTATACGAGCATATCCAGGATTTGAAACGGGGATTGTATAGGTTCCAAAGTTTTGTGTAAATCCAGTTGTACTTATTGTTTTTGTAAATACTGGCAAACCAGAACAAAAACTATTGGCATATAATTCTACTATAAGTGAAGCATTAGGATAGGCATATATAGATGACCATCCGCTACCATTGGTTAATGCGTACTGTATATCGTTTTTGCCTGTGTTGATGACTTTAACGGTATAACCAGTTAATGGGAAATTATGTTGGTCCATGAAAGTCATCTGAATAGGAATGGTAGGTTCAGAAACAGCAAACGTCCAAAATGACATTGGATTAGCACTTCCAGAATAAACATTTCCTAGCAATAAAGCAAAGCTTGTCTCTTGCCAAATTGACTTTTGAGTATCAAAATGCCACATTGAAATTGTTGAAGGTGCCTTTGAAAGCAATGATGGAGGTACTGTTAAATTGATAGTAGCGTTTAATTTTTCGCGCATACGAAGTGGATTTCCACTCACATCAAATAGTTCGACATGAACAATACCCATGCTACGCAATAAAGTAACTTCGTTTAATCTGTTGTTGCCTTTCATATCACCAGGCATTAAGTTTCGACCCATATCGGTTCGTGGATCAATATGTTTTGTGTATACATAAACCAAACCATCATATTCCAAACCAGTTTGTGCATTTTCAACGCCATCTGGAGGGAAAGTGATGCTAAAACCATTTGAATGTTGTATTGTGCCACCAGCAGAAGCAATATAAGACTGATAATCAGCTTTTTTGATCAATGCAATTCGTATTTCATGTTTTTGATTTGCATTAACGACAATTGAGCGATAGCCAGTAAAATACCCAGGCTTTGAAGCTACAACGGCTGTGTAATCACGTGGGGTATTGATTTTATTGAAGAAATAAACTCCATTAATATCAGTATAAGTCGAATATCCACTTGCAGTTACTGTAGCTCCAACAATTGGAATGCCTGCTTCATCAGTAATCATACCATAAAAAGAGGCTGTAACTTGATTTGCTGTATTATATTGATTTTGATCTACAGGAACCTGATAGTCTCGTTTATATTTACAAGCTTGAAATGTAAAAAGCACTACAGTAGCAAAGTAAGCGAGTAAAAACAACAGTTTCTTATTCATTAAAATGAGTTTTAAAATTTAAATATACTCGAAAATCCTGAAAAAAAGGAATCTCGATGCATTTTAGTAGGCGAAGTTACTAAAATGAGTTGGGAAAATGAAGCGATTTTAAACAAAAGCTAACTTACTCCTTATAATCCAATGGAAGTTTTTTGATTCTTCTTAAAGGGCCACTGCAAAAACTATTATGACAATTGACACAAGAATTGATTACAGCTGTGTAATTTTCTTTTTGATGTTCTTTGTTGCTCATGAGAGTTCTATACGCTATTTCAAATTCTGAAGCATTGTTGTAAAATAGCTCGACTAAATTGGCGGAATCTGTCGGTTCGGCAGTCCAAAAAGGCATTAATGGATATTTTACAGAATCAACCGTTTTACCCGCATTGATTTCTAGACGCATACTATCACAATTATTGGCCATTGTACGCATCATCAATGCCATTGGCTTAGGATCGTTTGGGTCCTTTATTGTTTCGTTTTTACATTCTTCTTGAGTAGATTCCTTAGCTTTTTCAGTATCATTGCATGCAATTATAACTATGCTCAATAAGATGCAAAGTATTGTCAGTATTTTTTTCATATAGACTTATTTCAAGATGACACCTTTTGCTTCAAACACCAATTCCTTTTTTGGTTCATTTATTTTAGCAATATCTTCTTTTGATTGACCATCATCTTTGGCATATTCTTGTAAATCAGCTATAGAAGTTACTTCGACTTTGGCGATACCATCTACGATTGCTGTTAAGCCAGCGCCATCTTTCGGCATAAAAAATGCATAGTCTTTGAACGTAACTCGTAATGATGTTCCATCATTGTTTTTCAATTCCATCCAACAGCCTTTTTTCTGACATACAGCATCAATTTTGCCACTTAGTTTGCAGTTTAACTCAGTTTTATCGCCCATCATAGCTTGTAAACTATCTGAGGGAACAGCACCATCTTCAGTGATTTTTTCGCCAAAAAATTGTGGAGCTTTTGCTGTTGTTTCTACTTTAGGAGCTTCAGTTTTGGATTCTTTAGTTTCGTTGTTTGCACAAGAAGCAAATAAAGATAAAGCAACTAATGGAAGGATGATTTTTTTCATGATTTAAAATTTCTAAAACAAACATACAAAAAAAATCAATAGTATAAAAATGAATGTGGCTTGGTGAATTCTGAAATTTTAAGCAATTTGATTTTTAATTTGTCAAATGAATAAAATAATAGCCTATTCCACACTTATCAACTTCAAAAATTCCTCTTCACTTAAAATTGTAACAGACCCTAATTTCTTAGCTTTTTCTAATTTGCTACCAGCATCTTCACCTACAACCAAGTAATTTAATTTGGTACTAACACTTCCAATTATTGTACCCCCATTTTTTTCTGCAATGGCTTCAGCTTCGCTTCTTTTCATAGAAAGTGTGCCAGTAAATAAAAATGTTTTGCCCACTAAACTGCCACTCATGGCTTCGTTTTTTTGAGTATTGGCTAAGCAAACACCTTCTTTTTCTAATGCTTCTAAAATGGCTCTATTGTCGTGATGAGAGAAAAATTCAACGATAGAAGTAGCAACTTTTTCACCTACATCTTCTATTGTTAACAAGTCTTCTTTTGTTTTGTGGTATAAATCTGTTAGGTGTGAAACTGTTCGTGCTAAAGCCTTTGCAGTCGTTTCTCCTACATAACGAATACCCAAACCAAATATCAAACGGTGCAAAGGTTGTGACTTTGATTTCTCAATGGCTTCTTTCAAATTTAACATCGATTTTTCGCCAAAACCTTCTAATGTTTTTAATTGGTCATAAGGTAAATGATAAATGCCAACTATGTTTTTAAGAAATCCTTGTTCGAAAAATTTACGCACTAATGCATCACCCAAACCACGGATATCCAAAGCATCTTTAGATGCATAGTGTGCAATTTTTTCTATGACTTGTGCTTCGCAATTAATATTAGTACAACGCCAAACGGCTTCGCCTTCTGGTTTATAAAGTTGTTCATTACAAACAGGACACATAGTTGGAAAAATGATTTCTTGTTCAGTTCCATTTCTCAATTCAGGAAAAGATTTTACAACATAAGGAATCACATCGCCTGCTCGTTCTATTAAAACGGTATCGCCCAACATGAGTTGTTTTTCTTTCACCACATCTTCATTAAATAATGATAATGAAGAAATGGTAACACCGCCCACAGCAACTGGTTCAATTTTTGCAACAGGTGTTACGCTTCCTGTTCTTCCAACTTGATATTCTACATTCAGTAATTTACTAGTTGCTTGACGAGCTTTAAATTTAAAAGCAATAGCCCATCGTGGATGATGAGAAGTTTGTCCAATTTTTTCTTGCAAATCCAAACGATTTACTTTGATCACCATGCCATCTATTTCATAGGGTAGGTTATCTCTTTTTAGTTCAAATTCTTGTACATAGTTTGTTACTTCTACTATTGTCGAAAATGTTTTTATATTTTCTAAAGAGGTTTTAAAACCCAATGATGATAAGGATTCTAGCGTACCTCTATGCGTTTGCATGTGGGGATGTATATGTTTATTTTCTTGTAATGAAGTGTAACTTACATTATACAAAAATGCATCTAAATTTCGTTTGGCAACTTCTTGCGGGTCTTTAATCCTCAAGCTTCCACTAGCTGCATTTCTTGCATTGGCTAATGGCTGTTGGCTATTTTCTATTAACTGATTATTATATTCTTCAAATCGCTTTTTAGTAATAACAACCTCGCCTCTTATTTCAACTTGTTTTAAATTATACTTACTTATTTCAGCTTTAATGGGTATAGAACGAATTTGTTTTGTATTCAATGTAATGTTATCGCCTTCTGTTCCGTTGCCTCTTGTTGCTCCTCTTGTGAGTATATCATTTTCATAAACTAATGAAATACTAGCTCCGTCAAATTTTGGTTCAACACAATATTCTATTGTTGATTCTCCACATAATTCTCTGCATTTTCTATCCCAGTCGAGTAAGTCTTCTGCATCGTAACTATTTTCCAAGCTAAGCATCGGTACTAAATGTGCAACAGTCGGAAAGCCTGAATTTAGGCCTTTTGCAACACGTTGTGTAGGCGAAGTGGCTGTTATAAAAATTGGATTTTGTTCTTCGAATGTTTTTAGTTTTTTAAATAAAATATCATATTCTATATCAGCCAAAACAGGGTTGTCTTGTACATAATATTTCCAATCAGCATATTCAATTGTTTCTCTTAAAACAGTTAAATCAGTCTCATTAATTTCGTTGGTTTGAAATTGTTTTGCTAACGCTAAAAATTGTTTTTCTTGTTCTGTAGAATACATAAATATTATTTTACGCAACGTGTTTTTGCCACGAAGTCACTAAGATTCGAAGATACACAAAGAAATTTTTTTACAAAGTGAAAGTGAGTAGAAGAGTTTATTATTTGTCAGGAAGTCACGAAGATTCAAAGAAACACAAAGAAATTAGTTATACAAAAAGCACAAAGATTTTTTAACAAAATTTCAGCTGTGAAATCTGGGTTATTTGTGGCTTAAAAGTATTTGCCAAGCTTCATCCACTTTTCCTTCTGCTAATAAATTTTTTGCATCAGTATGTGCATCAAAAGTTGGAACATAAACATACGAATTGTCAATCATAGGTATTGATGTGACGTTGGCCAATTGTCCTAAATCATTTCCTGATAAAATAGAACTCGTGCGAATTTCTTCAGGTAAATGATCAATACCCATGCCCAAATTCATATTTGGTTTTGGTACAGTAAACACGGCGTCACCACTAGCTCTACAATAATAATCGCCACCCATACGAGCCACTAAATCAATCTTATGCGGATCTATTTGTTGTGCTTCATTCAATACGTCATCATTGATATGCATGGCCACCATTTCGCAAATTATTAAATTTCCAGCACCACCTTCTTGCCCTGTTTCAATGACTTGCTTTACAATGCATTCCATATTAACCGGACTTTCTTTCACTAAAAACGGTTTTACTTTATCAGCTTTAACTGATGTAAATCCTGCTTTTTCAAATTCAGAAGTTCCTTTTGGGTATTCGCAACTAGCCAAACTCATTTGTTGAACCATAGCATAATTCACGACAGAAATGACAACCTCTTTTGTTTCGTAACAATTCTCTAAGGTATGCTTAATAGTATTATCTCTTACACGACGTGCAGGGGAAAATATTAACGTAACTGGATTACTACCAAATACATTAAAGAAACTAAAAGGCGATAGATTCGCATTGCCTTCACTGTCAATAGTTGATGCAAAACATATAGGTCGTGGTGAAACTGAACCTAAAAGATAAGCATGTAATTGTGCTGTTTTGATTTCGCCAGGAATGACTATCATATATTAAATTGATTTTTTTAAAGCTAGAATTGAAAAATCAGTTTCCACTTTTCGAATTGTGTTTGACAAATGTCCTAATCCATCAATGGCCATTTCTACTACATCCCCATCTTGAAGCCATTGTACTTTATAGTTAGGGTCGTTTAACAAGCCTGTGCCATTCAATTCTAAAAGGCATCCAGTTCCTACAGTTCCACTTCCAATGACATCGCCTGGTAATATATCTACACCATAAGCGCAACGCTCAAGTATTTCTGCAAATGTCCAATCCATGGATGATACATTACCTTCGCTAAGCAATTGTCCATTGACCCAGCATTTCATGCCTAAATTGTAATTATTGCCAACATGGTTTTCCTTACATGGCACTTTTAGATGTTCTAATTCGTCAGGTGTAACCAACATTGGTCCTATTACGGTTGAAAAATCTTTTCCTTTTGCTGGTCCTAGGTTTAACAACATTTCTTCCATTTGTAATGTACGAGCACTCATGTCGTTCATGATCATGTAACCACCAATGTATTCATCAGCTTCAGAAGCTTTTATATTTCTTCCTTTTTTTGAAACTACAATCGCTACTTCTAGTTCAAAATCTAATTTTTGAAAATGATCGGGCATACATACGATATCGCCAGGACCTTGAATGGCATTATGATTTGTAAAATAGAAAATTGGATATTGATCAAACTCAGCTATCATATCTACTTTGCGATTTCGACGCGCAGCTGCTACATGTTGACGAAATGCATATCCATCTCTACAGCTTGTAGGATTTGGCACTGGTGCCATGATGCAGGCTTCGTTGTAATGCGTAAATTGATGTTCTAAAAGTTGTCCTTTTTTAATTTTAGATTCTAATACCTTGAGTTTTTCTATGTTTTCGTCCCAATTTTGAAGTAATTCCTTCATAGTTTGAGGAAGTAGAACATCTGCATCGTTTACGTTGTATAATTTATGGTCTATGAGTAATGCCAAATGTTCATTGCCTTGGCTTAAATGCGTTACAAGTTTCATGTCTAAAATTTTAGATTGCAAAGGTAATTCAAAACCTTAATTTTAAGGATGGATTATTTTATAGAATATACCTTACCTAAAGTTCATACAAACTATGGTATAAATTGTTTAGGCAGTTAAAAATTAAGCTTACTTTAAAAATTTGTACCCTAAAATGAAATATTATAATTGAACACTCCTATAATATAAAGGGGGCGTTGACAGAAAAGTTGAAGTTTGTAAATTTTATTTTTTCTTTTTGTATCGAATCAAAACTTCAGCGAAAACTGGATGTTGTAAAGCATCTTTATCGATAAATCGTATTGCAGATGATTTTTTAGCATTGTCTTCAAGTGCTTCTTCTAAATACAAAACGGCATCTTTTGTTTTGCCTTGTGCCAATAATATGACTGCTTTGTAATAAACAAATTCAACTTTATAGGCATAGTGACTTTCTGCTATTACGAGCTGAGCTAAAGCTTCGTCATAATATCCAGATACGTATAAAGCTTTCACGAGGGCTTGCCAAGTCGATTTGATATCAGGGCGAAGTTGAACTGCATTTAAATAGCACACTAAAGCTTCTTTGTCTGCGCCCATTTCCATCAAGCAATTGCCCAAAGCCATACAATAAGATGCATTGTTTTTGTTGATATGCAAAGCCACAGAATATGCTTTGATCGCTTTTTCCCATTGTGATTCTTTTGTGTAAGTTTCACCTATTTTGAAGAATATTTGATCGTCTTGGGGATTAAGTTGAGATGCTTTTCGATAATATTGTCGGGCTTTAGTATATTCTTTTTGTTTTTCCCAGCAATATCCAATTGCATCCAATATTACATCTTCGGGTTTTGCAATGGATAAATGAACTTCCAATACCTCAATTGCTTTGTTATATTGTTTGAGTTGCATGTAAGCATCGCCTTGGTTTCTGTAGGCGTATTCAAATTTGTCGTCAATAGCAAGACAATATTCGTAGGAGTCAATTGCTTTTTCAAACAATTTTAATCCTTGATAAGCAACACCCAAATTGTACCATGCCATAGCATTGAATGGGGTTTCTTCTAATATTTCTATATGTAAAGCAATACTGTCTTCGTGTTTATTGTTGATTTCAGCCCAAAAACAAATCCGCAATAATGCATCCTCGTTGGTAGGCTCGTATTTCAGGATGCGTTTTAATGTGGCATAGACTTTGTCAAATTCTTCTAATTCATCGTAGATTTCGGAAAGTTCTAGTAGAATATCAGTTTTGTCTACACTTTCAAAACTATCTGCATGTTTTTCTAAAATGTCAACAGCCTCAGAAAATCGGTTTTGCTCTAAAAAAATGTCAGATTTTAAAAATACACATTCGATATTGTTTGGATCTATTTCGTCAATTTGGTCTAGTACTTTAAGTGCTTGACCAAATTTCTTCTGATCCATCAATAACTCAGCTTTGCGTAAAAAAAGGGAAGATGAAAAAGGGTAAAGTGTATTCGAAATGTCACAGGCTAACAATGCATTTTCGCGGTCATTGTTGGTTTCAAAAAAATCGATTAAGTATTCAAAGTCATCTTCAGTGATTAAACCGTGTGGTTCGCCACGTTTGATTTTGTGAAATTCGATTAGTAAATCCTCAATATCCCGAAATTCGTCATCAAAAAAATCATCGTTAAACATACGCTGTGTTTTTTCGTTAATGTAAAATTAAGGTAAACATAGAGATTATTTTTTTGTTTGTTATAATTTAATTGTTTATTAATCCACTAAGTTGTGCACATCATAAGTTCATTTGGTTTTCAAATTTATATACTATCTTCGTTTTTTAAAAATATGTAATATGAGTACTGTTATATTAATTCATAGTATACTGAGATGGGTGTTGTTGGTTTGTATGTTGTATGCAATTGGCAGAGCTATCATGGGTATGATATCTAAATCGAGTTTTACAACGGCAGATCGTAAAGCGGGCTTATACTTAACATCGATTTGCGATTTACAACTTTTAATTGGATTGGCTATTTATTTTTTTGGCGATAAAGGGTTTAAATTAATACAGTCAAATAGTATTCGAGAAGTAATGAAAAGTAATGTAATGCGTTTTTTTGGTGTCGAACATATTACCATGATGTTAATTGCTATAGTATTTATCCATATTGGAAGCTCAAAATCTAAAAAAGGCATTTCAGATGCAGCAAAACATCGTTCTGCAGCGCTTTATTTTATAATAGGGCTTGTGATTATCCTTGCTAGCATTCCTTGGCCTTTCAGATCTGGATTTGAAGGTATGAGTTGGATGTAAACTCCTCTTAGAATAGTATTGTTACTTTGATTTGTAAAAAAATATGAAATTGTTTCATTTTATATTTTTGTTAGTACAACATTATCAAATTATCAATTTACATTTGCAGTCTTATGTCTGACGCTATTCAGCACGAATGTGGCATTGCCTATTTGAGGCTTCGCAAACCCCTATCATTTTACCATCAAAAGTATGGAACAGCTTTTTACGGACTCAATAAATTGTATTTGTTGATGGAAAAACAGCATAACCGAGGCCAAGATGGCGCTGGTATTGCTACTGTAAAATTAGATACGCCTGCCGGTACGCCCTATATGAAGCGCATTCGTAGCAATATCGGGCAAAGTATTGCCGATATTTTTAAGCAAGTGCAGAAGGAAATAGAAGATGTAGAAAAATTACAACCCGACATTCGCCAATATCCTGATTTATTAAAAGGTTACTTGAGCTATATGGGTGAAGTGATGATGGGTCATTTGCGTTATGGAACGCAAGGACGTAACAACATTGAGTATTGTCACCCATTTATCAAGTCAGATATTAAGCCAAGTAGAAATCTCTGTTTGGCAGGTAATTTTAATTTAGTTAACACAAAGGAACTTTTTCATTTTATACATAAAGATGAATTGGTGAATATGAAGGCTGATAGTGATTTGGCTGCTATGATGGAAGTCATTCATTATTATTTGCGGGAAGAAGAAGAAAAGAATCCTGATCATATCAATTGGAAAGAAGTGTTGAGCAAAGCAACATCCTTATTTGACGGTGGTTTTGTAGCAGAAGGAATATGTGGCAATGGGGATAGTTTTGTATTGCGCGATAAACATGGCATACGACCTGCATATTATTATATAGATGATGAAGTAATCAGTGTAGCGTCCGAACGACCAGTTTTAATGACTGCCTACAATGCTAAAATCACTGATATTCATGAAGTGCCTCCTGGGCATGCATTAATTGTAAAAGCAAACGGAGAATATTCAATTGAGAAAATCTTAACTTCGACTGAGAAAAAGGCATGTAGTTTTGAAAGAATTTATTTTTCACGAGGAAGTGATGAAGAAATATATAAAGAAAGAAAACAGCTTGGTCGTTTATTGTCTGAAAAGGTATTGAAAATGATCAAGTATGATTTGAGAAACACCATATTCTCATTCATACCAAATACTGCCGAAACTGCATTTTATGGTTTAATCAAAGGAGCAGAAGCTTACTTAAATGAAATCAAAATTCAACGTATACAAGGTTGGGAAAAAGATTTTGATGAGGAAAAGCTTCGTGAAATGATTGAGCGTCGTGTTCGTATTGAAAAAATTGCAATCAAAGACGTTAAAATGCGAACCTTTATTACAGAGGAAGGTGCTCGCAATGAAATGGTTCAACACGTTTATGATATTACATACGGAACTGTACGTGCTGGGATAGACTCTCTCGTCATTATCGATGACTCAATTGTACGAGGAACTACACTACGCGAAAGTATTATCCGCATGTTAGATAGACTAGGTCCAGTTAAGATTTTTGTGGTGTCTAGCGCACCACAAATTCGTTATCCCGATTGTTATGGGATCGATATGAGTAAAATGGGCGATTTTATTGCCTTTCAAGCTGCTATAGAATTGTTGAAAGAAAGCGGACAAAAGCAACTTCTTTTAGATGTATATATTGAATGCGTGCAAGCTGAAAAGTCAAATAAATTGATGTCTAAGAACTTCGTGAAAGCAATTTATAAACCATTTTCGGTAGATGAAATCAGTAAAAAAATCGGTATGATGCTTCGACCAGAAGATGTCAATGCTGAAGTTAAAGTAATATATCAAACAATTGAAGGCTTGCATGAAGCATGTCCCGACAATAAAGGTGATTGGTATTTTACCGGAGATTATCCTACACCTGGTGGTAATGCTGTTGTAAACCGTGCTTTCATGAATTACATGGAAGGTAAAGACGGCCGAGGGTATTAGTTTATTTTAGTTGGTAATGTTGTATACTATTGCTTAACAAAATTCTATATGGATTTTGTCGCATCTTTGTATCTACTAATAACCATATGCCTAATGTTTTGAAAATGAAAACTAGCATTTGGTCTCAATATTATTTCTATGCGTAAACTTTTTTTATCATTCATACTCGTAGCATCCCTAAACATTTCATTTGCACAACCAAAAATGAATACAAAATATGACGTAAAATGGAAAGCTGTAGAAACGGCTTATCAAAAAGGCTTAAACAAAACAGCTCAAACCGAAATAGAAAATATTCTAAAAATGGCTAAAGCTGAAAACAATGCAGAACAAACTATTAAAACATTGTGTAATTATAGAGTCAGCCTTCGTGATCGTGATGAAAAATCTCGACTCAATGATGTTTTGTTTTTCGAAAAAGAATTGAAAGACTCAAAATTTCCCACCAAACAAATTCTTCACTCAATGCTGGGAGATTTGTATTGGACATACTACCAAGAAAACCGATGGAAAATTTTGGATAGAACACAAATACAATTGGCAGAGGGTAGTAGTCAGTTGACAGGCAATACAAAAAACGCCAAAGCAATCGAAACATGGTCAGCTAATGATTTTTATGAAGCTGCTTATAAAAATTATATGGCATCATTGACTGAAGAGTCTTCTTTAAAAACGCTTTTAATGAATAATCTAACAATTATTTTAGATAAAGGAAAAAACACAGAAACACTTCGCCCAACTTTATATGATTTTTTAGTTCATCGTGCTATTGATTATTTTGCCAATGAAGAAAACGAAATCACAAAATCTGCTTATGCATTTGAAATTAATGATGAGAAAACATTTGCAGATGCTAAAGCATTTTCAATAGCATCTTTTAATACGTCTGATAAAATATCTCAAAAGTATAATGTCTTAAAATTGTATCAAGATATTTTAGCATTTCATATAAATGAAACAGACCCAAGCGCCTTGATAGATGCAGACATCGCTCGACTTCAATTTGTAAAAGACAAAAGTATTTTGCAAAATAAAAATGAATTATATTTTGATGCATTGAAAAATATTGCTACCAAATTCCCTAACAATACACAAGCTGCAATGGCTTCAGTTTTAATGGCTGAAACATTTACACAAGGACAAGCTCGAAGAGGAAAAAGAGGAGGACAGCCACAGGCAAATACTGAAGATAATGCCGACTATGTAGAAGCTAAAAAAATATGCGATGCAGTCATAGAAAAATTTCCGAAAACAGAAGCTTCATCAAGAGCAGAAAGTATTCTTCAACAAATTGAACAAAGAAGTTTAGGTATTAATGTTGAGAAAGTAATTGTTCCAAATCAACCATCATTGGCTAAGATTTTTTACAAAGAAGTAAAAACCTTATATTGTAAAGTAGTGTCTGTTTCTATGCAAGAAATGAAAGACAAAACCTATGATTACAACAACGATTATCAAGTTATAGCTAGTAGAAAAGGAATCAAAAATTGGTCAGTGAATTTGCTAGGAAATAATGACTACAAAGGTCATAGTACTGAAATAAAAATTGATGCATTGCCAATAGGAACTTATGCATTAATTGTTTCAGAAGATGCCAATTTTGAATACAAAAAATATTATGCAACTGCGTTTTTAAGAGTGTCCAATTTAGCCAATGTACAAATGACTGAACAAGATAAAGATGGTACAGGTATTTTTGTAGTGAACAGAACAACGGGTGAACCTATTGAAAATGTGACAATTAAAACTTGGGTAAATAATTACGATTATGAAAGTCGAAAATACAAGGCTAAACAAGGTCCAACTTTCACAACCAATAAAGAGGGTTTTACAAAAATGCAACGTATAAGTCCACATGAAGGTGGATATGCGTTGGAATTAATTAAAGGGGATGATGTTTTATTTTTAGAAGATATCGCTTACATCAATGAATATTATAGACAGCCTGACAATGATTATGTAAGAACTTTTTTATTTACAGATAGAAGTATTTACCGACCTGGTCAAACCATTTATTTTAAAGGTATTTCGGTGATGCAAAAAACAAAAGGAGACACTAAAAGCTACGAAGTTTTAAAAAATAGAAATACTTCTGTAACATTAAAAGATGCAAATAATCAAGGTGTAAAAACGATAGAATTAATAACGAATGAGTTTGGTTCTTTTACAGGAACATTCACAGCGCCAGATGGTTTATTAACTGGTCAATTTCAAATTGTTACAGAAAGTGGACAAACATTTTTTAATATTGAAGAATATAAACGACCAAAATTTGAAGTCACATTTGACACCATAAATGGAACGTATAAATTAAATGATGTTGTAAAAATAAAAGGTTTAGCCAAAGCATTTGCTGGCAATAATATTGATAGGGCAACAGTAAAATATCGAGTGGAACGCAATGCTCGTTTCCCTTATTATTGGTGTTTTTACAGATGGGGACAACCATCAAGTCCGAATATGGAAATCACACATGGAACTGCTGTAACCAAAGCAGATGGTTCGTTTGACATTGATTTTAAAGCCATTGCTGATGAAAGTATTGATGCACAAACTAAACCTATTTTTGATTATACAATTTATGCTGATGTGACCGATTTGAATGGTGAAACTCGAAGTGGTGAAACCAATGTTTCGGTTTCGTATGAAAGTTTGTTGTTGAAAATAGAAACGCCTGAACAAGTTGATTACAACAATTTCAGTTCAGTGAAAATTTTCTCAAGCAATTTAGCAGGATCGCACATTCCTACACAAGTTACATTGACATTGAAAAAATTAGTTACACCAACTAAAACCTATCGCAAACGTTTATGGGATAAAGTAGAAATTAATTCTATTTCAGAAACAGAATTCAGAAAAGATTTTCCATTGGATGAATACAATGATGAAAATAATTATTTGAATTGGGTAGCAGATAAAACAGTTTGGACAAAAACATTTACGACTACAAAAGTAGGTTTAGAATATTTACAAAAAACAGGAGCAACTCAAGGCTGGTTTGTATTAGAAGCTACTACAAAAGATAAAGATGGCAATGAAGTGATGGATAAAAAATATATTCGCTTGTCAAACTTTTCAAATCCTGAAGCCTTACCCAATGAACATTTATTGGTAACAAAAGTTAAGACACAAGCTGAAGTTGGTGAAACACCCAATATCAGTCTTTCGACCCCTTACGAGAAGGTATTTATGCTTTATGCCGAAAATCGAAAAGGAAAGAATAGTATACCAAAATTTATTATGATGGGTTCTAAAAGCCTCTCCTTTGGAGAGGTTGGAGAGGCAGACCGTGGTGGTTTTCACGTCGGTGGTTGGTACATCAAAAACAACCGTTATTATTCATTTGAAGAAAATATAAATGTTCCTTGGACTAACAAAGAATTAAAAATTTCTTTAGGAACTTTTAGAGATAAAATGTTGCCTGGCAGTGAGCAAGAATGGACATTGAAAATAAGTGGCAGTAAAAAAGAAAAAGTAAGTGCAGAATTGTTATCAACGATGTATGATGCCAGTTTAGATGCCTTTAAACCACACAGCTGGCAAGGCTTTGATTTCTTTAGAGGAACTTATAACATGATGCATTTTAATACTGCATCTAATTTTTTAATTGAAACAGGAAGACAATTTTATTTTGGTAATTTTAAAGAGGTACACCCTTATGAGAAGTCTTATAGAAGTTTAAATTGGTGGGGTTTGAATAATAGTAATCAATATGGTTTTTATAGAGGTAATGTAAAAATGGCACGAGGTGGAAAAGCAGTTATGATGGATGACATGGTTACTGAAGCAGCTGCACCTATGATGACAAAATCAATTTCAAGAGAAGAAGGAAGAAATGAAGATGGTACAAGTTTTAAAGATGTGAGTAATGTAAAATTCACACCACCCATTTTATCTGATTCAACAAAATCTCCAATCTCTAATTTCCAATCTCCAATCTCTCTCAGAACCAACTTCAACGAAACTACATTTTTCTTTCCTCAATTACATACCGATGTTGAAGGAAATGTTATTTTAAAATTCAAAGCGCCAGATGCATTGACTCGTTGGAAATTGATGGCATTTGGACATACGAAGGAAATACAAAGTGGAACATTAACTGAAACAGCTACTACCTCAAAAGAATTAATGATCGTACCCAATACACCTCGTTTTTTTAGAGAAGGTGATAAGATGGTATATAGTGCAAAGGTTACTAATTTGAGTGAGTATGATATTCAAGGAACTGCGAGTTTGCAATTAAGTGATGCTTTGACAAACAATTTTGTTGACAGTGCATTTCATAATTCCCAAAACGAAGTTTTATTAAATATTAAAAAAGGTGAAAGTCAAGCTGTACAATGGAACATAGAATTACCTCAAAGCTTTACAAATCCTATTGTAGTTAAAACAATTGCAAAAGGCACAAGAGTGAATCATAACTATGAACCTAAAGAAATGTTTAGTGACGGTGAACAAAACGTAGTGCCTGTTTTACTCAACTCAATGTTGGTAACAGAAACATTGCCATTACCTGTTCGTATGAATTCTGAAAAGAAATTTCAATTTCAAAATCTTTTGAATTCCAAAAATTCAAGCACAATAAAACATTACAATTTATCGGTTGAATATACAAGTAATCCTGCTTGGTATGCAGTTCAAGCATTGCCTTATTTGACTGACTATCCATATGAATGTGCAGAGCAGACTTTTAATCGATATTATGCCAATGTTTTGGCAACGCATATTGCAAACTCTAGTCCGAAAGTGAAAGAGATATTTTCTTCATGGGAAAATAAAGACACTGCCGCATTACTTTCTAATTTGCAAAAAAACACAGCATTAAAATCAGCTTTGTTGCAAGAGACACCTTGGGTTTTAGAAGCAAAAAGTGAGGCTGAACAAAAAAGAAATATTGCACATTTATTTAACCTCAATAGAATGAGCAATGAACTAGACAGAACGCTTCGAGAATTACAAATTATGCAAACACCCAATGGTGGATTCACATGGTTCAAAGGCATGCCTGATGATCGTTTTATGACCCAGTTCATCATTACAGGTATTGGTCGTTTGATGCATTTAGGTGTTACAGAAACTGGAAGTGATAGCCGTATTTTACAAATAGTAGAAAAGGCTTTACCATACTTAGATGCTAGAATAAAAGAAGATTATGATGAGTTGAAAAAGGATAAAGCCGATTTGAATCAACAACACATTGATTATACGCAAATTCAATATTTATACATGCGTTCATTTTTTAAGGATAATGAAATTGCACCTGCAAGCAAAACGGCTTTTGAATTTTATAAAAAACAATCAGCAAAATATTGGCTCAAAGGAAATCGATATATGCAAGGCATGACTGCTTTAGCATTGAATCGTTTGGATGATAAAACAACACCTATAGACATCCTAAAATCACTTCGTGAAAATGCCATACGAAATGAAGAAATGGGTATGTATTGGAAAGAGAATAGTGGTGGTTATTGGTGGTATGAAGCACCTATCGAAACGCAAAGTTTGTTGGTAGAAACTTTTAAAGAAATTGGTGGTGATGATAAAGAAGTGGATGAATTGAAAATTTGGTTATTGAAAAATAAACAAACTACCAATTGGAAAACCACCAAAGCTACTGCTGATGCTATTTATGCTTTACTATTAAATGGAACGCATTGGTTATCTACTCAACCTGATGTTGAAATTAAATTAGGTAGCCTCTCCCTAGCCCTCTCCAAAGGAGAGGGAACAGAGGCAGGAACTGGTTATTCAAAAGAATCCATTCCTGTTAAAGACATAAAATCTGATATGGGAAATATTTCTGTTAAAGTAAGCGACTCCAGTCCACCCCTTAGGGGCAAGGGGGCCGGCGGCACCACATGGGGTGCTGTTTACTGGCAGTATTTTGAAAATTTAGATAAAATTCAAAGTGCCGAAACACCACTTTCATTAAAGAAACAGTTGTTTAAAGTGGTTAACACAGATAAAGGTGAGCAGTTAGTTCCCCTCTCCTTTGGAGAGGGAAAGGGAGAGGCTAATCCATTGAATGTGGGCGATAAAGTAAAAGTTCGCATTGAGCTAAGAGTGGATAGAGCTATGGAATATGTCCATATGAAAGATATGCGAGGTGCATGTTTTGAACCTATCAATGTATTGAGTAATTATAAATACCAAGGTGGTTTAGGTTATTATGAAGCTACCAAAGATGCGTCAACCAATTTCTTTTTCAATTGGTTAAACAAAGGAACGTATGTCTTTGAATATCCGATGGTTGTTACGAACAAAGGCGATTTCTCCAATGGCATTGCATCGATTCAATGTATGTATGCACCAGAATTTAGTAGTCATAGTGAAGGGATTCGAGTGAAGGTGAAATGATGAATTTGAATACGGATTTAATTGATTAAAAAGATTTTAAAGGTTTTTTTTGAAAGACCTTCAAGGTTTCAAAAACCTTGAAGGCCTTACTTTTTTATTACCTATGAATCATGAAAAAATTAATTTTATTCCTTTTGATATGTATACCATTTTTGACTTTTGCGCATGGTTTTGATGAACTTGAAATTAGTGTTGATGCAAAGGGCGCAAAATTATCTGGTACCTTGACCATGCCCGCGCATGCACACGGTGCAGTTTCCTTGGTTATTATTATAGCTGGCAGTGGACCTACAGATAGAGACTGTAATGGTCAAGGTTTTAAAAGTGATGCCTATAAAAAAATGGCTGCCCAATTTGCATTGAATGGGATAGCAACATATCGTTATTATAAACGTGGTATCGGGAAAAGTACAGTCGAGAATATGAAAGAAGAAGACGTTACATTCAACGTGATGATTGATGATGCTAAATCTATACTAGCCAACTTTGAAAAAGATACACGATTTAGTCAATTGACAATTTGTGGTCATAGCGAAGGTTCTTTAGTGGGTATGAAAGCTGTAACCGATAAACATAAATATATTTCCTTAGCTGGTAGTGGTTTTCCTATTGGAGAAACTATGAAGGAGCAATTGAAAGGAAAATTGGGCACGATGGAAAAAGAAACATTCGCTAAATTGGATAGTCTTCAAAAGGGTAAAAGTGTTGCAAATAATTTACCCGGTCTTGAATCTCTGTTTAGACCTAGTGCTCAACCTTTTGTAAAATCATGTATGGCTTTGAATCCCACTACAGAAATCAAAAAAATAAAATGTCCAATTTTGATATTAAATGGCACAAAAGATTTACAAGTAGCAGAAAAAAATGCTGTCGCTTTGAATGAAGCTAATAAAACTTCTAAATTGGTCATTATGCCGAATATGAATCATTTGCTGACAGAAATTGAATCTGATAAAGCTGAAGAAAATTATGCTTCCTACCAAAAACCAGAATTGCCTATTTCGAAAAAAATGATGGACGAAATGATTTTATTTGTTATAAAAAAATAAAATACCAAGTTATTTATTTCGGTTTTCAGGTGCTTTCTCCGGAGGAATCGAATTAGGATCTTTTACTTTTGGTTTTTTAGGAAATTCCTTTAATTGTGATTGTTGAATTTTCAAATTATTTGAAGGTTTTTCATCCTTTTCAGAAATTGATTTTGATGCTTCGTTTTTACTATTTGCTGTAGTATTAGTTTTCGCGTTTGTCTTTGATACTTTAGGCGAACAACTCAAAAATATAATAATTGGTAGAAAACCGACCATTCGTAGCGTGTGTTTTAACATGTTTTATTACATTTAGGCTTCAAAATTAGATTAATTCCACATGAAAAAATGTTTATTGCTTGCAATACTTTTAAATTTTAACGTCTTTTTATATGCACAAACCTATAAGGCTGATAGTGCAATGCTAAAACAAATTTCGAATCATGTGTTGACAAATTATCAATGCTACAACGATTTGCGCGATTTGTGCAAAAATATAGGACACCGAATTAGCGGTTCACCACAAGCCGAAGAAGCCGTAAAATGGGGTAAAGAAGTTATGGATAAATTGGGCTGCGATCGTGTGTTTTTGCAAGAAGTGATGGTTCCCCATTGGGTTCGTGGTGAAGCAAAAGGGAGTATAGTGACATCGAAAGGCAAGCGTATGCCAGTCGAAATATCTTCCTTGGGAAATGCCATTGGTACTGGAGCGCAAGGCATAAAAGCACCTTTGCTAAAAATCAATCATATCGATGATCTCAAACGAATGAATCCTGCCGATGTGAAAGGTAAAATTGTTTTTTATAATTTTAAATTTGACCAAACAAATGTCAATACATTTGAAAGTTATGGTCCTTGTGTGTACTATCGTTGGGGAGCTCCGAGCGAGGCTGCCAAGTTAGGTGCTATTGGCGTGGTCATCCGTTCTGTTTCTTCTGCTTTTGACGATAAGCCTCATACAGGAAGCATTAGTTACGATAAAAAATATCCTTCTATTCCAGCCGTGGCTATTTCTAATTTGGATGCAGATCGACTCGAACAATTGATGGAGGTAGAACGAAACTTATCTTTTGATATGACCACGACTTGTCAGATGCTACCCGATGTACTTTCGTACAATGTCGTTGGCGAAATCCGTGGTTCGGAACATCCTGAAGAGAATATATGTTTTGGTGGACATTTAGATTCGTGGGATATCGGCGAAGGGGCTCACGATGATGGTGCAGGCGTAGTACAAGCAATAGAAGTGCTACGTACATTCAAACAATTGGGCATACGTCCCAAACGTACTATTCGTGCTGTTCTTTTCATGAATGAAGAAAATGGACTACGTGGTGCAAAACGATATGCTGAGTTAGCCGAACAAAATAATGAATACCATATCTTGGCTATAGAAAGTGATGCAGGTGGTGCTACACCTTTTGGTTTCTCCATGACCATGGAAAAAGAAAAACGCGAAAAGGTAAAGCTATGGTCTAACTTATTGTTGCCTTATGGTCTGTATAGCTTTGATCGTGAAGGCGGTGGAGCTGATGTAGGACCTTTGAACCGAAAATTTAAAACTCCCGTCATGGAATTGATGCCAGATTCGCAACGTTATTTTGATATGCATCATAGTGCCAACGATGTGTTTGAAAATGTGCATCGACGTGAGTTGAGCTTAGGCGCTATCGCAATGACCCAAATGGTGTATTTGGTCAGTATGTATGGTTTGTAATCTAGGCTAGTGTAAATTTGCATCTATGTTTAAAGAAGCTGAAGCGTTTTTGGGGAATGACACTGTTGTAGGTATCGAGCTGATACACAAGGCAGGATCTGATCGTGAATATCAACGTATTTTGACTGCAACAAAATCTTATATTTTATGTAAAAATGAAAACGTAGCTGAAAATGAATCGTTCTTCTATTTTACGACTATTTTCAATACACTTCAACTACCTGTTCCAACTATACATTGCATAAGTGCAGACCGCAAACATTATTTATTATCAGACAATGGACGAGCAGCGTTGTTAGATGTTGTACTTCAACAAGGTCATACCGAAGAGGTAAAACAATTGTATCAAAAGTCACTGAAACAATTAGCCAAATTGCAATTGTTGGGCGATGCAAAAATTGATTATTCGCATTGTTTTGCAGCAAAGCAATTCGATGCACAATCTGTACTTGCGGATTTGAATTATTTCAAATATTATTTTCTCGATTTGCATCAACTTGTTTATGAAAAGCCAGGCTTGCATCGAGAATTTGAGTTATTAGCTCAAGAGGTAAATGCTATACCAACGCAGCATTTTATGTTTCGTGATTTTCAAGGACGAAATATATTAATACATGATGGTGAACCTTGCTTCATCGATTATCAAGGTGGTATGAAAGGCCCATTGCAATATGATGTAGCGTCATTGTTGTGGCAGGCCAAAGCAGAACTACCTGAAACATGGAAACAAGAATTGTTTGATTTTTATACTGCAGAAGTTCAGCAATATAGAGACATTGATGTGGCTCAATTTCAATATGAATATAGCCGAATAGTCTTGGTGCGATTATTACAAGTTTTAGGCGCTTATGGATTGCGCGGACTCATTGAAAAGCGTATTCATTTTTTATCGAGTATACCGCAGGGGTTAAGCAATTTAGATAAATGGATACAGCAATTTGATCTTACATCTTATCCGATATTGGAGAAGGTCATACTACAATTAACACAACAAGAATTTATACAAAAATATAGCCCAGTGAAAGCAAATCAGGATACGAAATTAAAGGTGAGGATATCGAGTTTTTCATACAAAAAAGGAATACCGCAGGATGAAAGTGGCAATGGCGGAGGCTTTGTTTTCGACTGCCGTGGGGTGCTCAATCCAGGTCGATACGAAGAGTATAAAAAACTAACCGGAAGGGATAAACCAGTTATTGATTTTTTAGAATCAAAGACTCGAATAAACGATTTTTTACAGGCCGCAAAGCAGGCGGTCGATATTAGTATTGAAGATTATTTGGCTCGAGGCTTTGAACATCTTATGGTTAGTTTTGGTTGTACCGGCGGACAGCACCGTTCGGTATACAGTGCCGATGCTATGGCGAAGCACTTGAAAGAAAAATACAACTTAGATACTATAGTAACCCATATAGAACAGGAGTCAAAAGGGTGGGTGAATTAGGTTCTACATTCTTCACAACCTTTTTATTATGCCAATTCTTAAAATCTTTGGGAAATAGAAAACAATTTGTAACTTGAAATTGAAGGAATAATTAAAATTAAAATTTCGAGTAGTATTTTGATTTTAGGGACGGCCTTAGGAAAATAGCGTTAAGAAAATGATAGTTTTTTGTCGACAGAAATAAAAACAATCATTAGATGCTTAAAAAAGTTCAAATGCTAAATCTACCCACTTTAGATGCTGAAGAATAATTAGTTGCATAGCTTTTTTATTTCCGACAAAAAGCTGTCATTTTTAGCTATTTTTCGACAGCCTTGAAACCTAACGGAGTGGTTCATGAACACAAATAAAAAAACAGAAAAGACGTGAATATTTTTTGCTCCACTTTTTTATCAAGAAAAAAGTGGAAAATAAACTAGATGAGAACAATGTTCCATTTATATATTTATTATAATTCAATTGACAACTTAGTCCGATTAGCAAATAAATGGCGTATTTTTTCAATAATCTATTTTGCATAGCTACACTAACTCATAATGGGGTTTCATAAACTAACAAAATATTCATTTTTAGGTACAACTACTTTTGTTGCATAAAATTAAAACCTAAAAAATGAAAAACTTAAAAACACCAATTTTAGTATTAGCAATGCTTTTTACCGCGACGACTAGTTTTGCGCAGGATTTAGAAAAACAAGGAGAAAGTAACAAATGTGGATATGTATTAAAAGGCGCTAAAAAAGGATTAATGGGCTGTAAATTTGTTATAAAAAGAGAATACACCTGCCTTTCTAAGTAGTTTGACGAGCAAACCAATTTGGCCGTAGTGCAATCAGCAGTAGACCAAAAATGGGGCGTCATCAACAAAAAAGGAGAAGTCGTAATACCCTTGGTTTACCAAGAAGGTACTGTAATTAGCAACGGGATAGTTATTGTCAAAAAAGATGGCAAATGGGGATTGCTAGATATTGCAGGTAAAACATTGCTTCCTTTTGAATATGATTATATGAATCCCGAAGAATCTAAGAAAACAAAAGTTCTTGTAGTGAGAAAAGGAGAAGGGGCCAACCGTCAATACGGCTTAATAGATTATAGCGGAAAAATATTGGTACCCATTGAATATGAACTCATCAAATTCGTACCAATGTCTATTTCAAACGGTTCTAGACATTATAACATGAAAAAAGATGGCAAATTTGGTTTATATGGTTTGGACGAAGGCAAATTCATAACCGATATAAAATATGATGCTGAAATTTGGTTTACTTCCACGAAACTACCATTAGTGTATAAAGGCACTATGGATGGCGATGAATATGAAATTACGGAAACAGGATCCGAAAAATATCTTGGAGCAGGAAAACCTAAAAACAACTCAAGCTCAACCAAAAGTTCCAATAGTTCTACTGCCAAAAAAACAGACTCAAAAAAAGAGGCTCCTGCAAAATCCTATACCTTTAAGTGTACAAAATGTAGCCAAACCGCAACCAAATTAGGTAGTGGAAGTCCAGCAGGCGGCAGTTGTCCTTCTCACGTTAGAGGTTCTGGTAGTAGTACCTCTCATACGTGGAACAAAATGTCAACTTAAAGTTTTTGAACAGTAGATGTTCATTATACCTTTACAAATACAAATCCCAATTCATTTGAGTTGGGATTTGTATTATGAGATTGTCATTCGTACTATGAATCGTACTTAGCTTCATAGTTTGATTTTGTAGCTTTCTTTCGCCCTTGTTGGTATCAAAGTATAGACATTGCAACTGAGGGTGCCAACTATCACAATGCTTAGCAAGTTTCTTTAATATGATGATTTTAGTTTAATTTTAAAACGTATTTATAAATGCGAATTAAATATATTTGAATAATGGTTTAATTTGTTGTGCGCTATACGGACCAATAAATACGAAAATTATTGAATGATGAAAATTTTTATAAATTCGAGTAAAATTCAAGGAATGGTTTGTGAGGACACAATCCACGGGCTTAGTGAAAATCAAATTTGAAGGTATGAAAAAAATAATTTCAATAATCATTCTTGTCCTTTTGGGGTTTGCAGCCAATGCACAAACTGAGGTGATGCAATGGGCTAAACAATTTAAAGGCAATGGCACAGAAGGAGGCTATAGAATGGAACTGGATTCTGTTGGAAATGTATATATATGCGGACACTTTAACGGAACAAGCGATTTTGACCCTGGTCCTGCTATGTTTAATCTTACCCCGGTGAACGGAGTAGACGCCTATATTGTAAAATTGAATAATGCCGGAGACCTATTATGGGCAAAACAATTGGGTGGATTTGGAAATGAGGGGGCGGCTGATATAAAAGTGGATAAGGCCGGCAATGTATACACTGTGGGTTATTTTGACAGCACTTTGGATGCAGACCCTGGCATTGGTTTTTTCAATTTGAATACAATCAATGCAAACGATATTTTTATTTCCAAACTGGATAGTACTGGAAATTTTGTGTGGGCAAAACATATAGGAGGAACCAACGCAGCATATTCAAATTCATTAGTACTTGATCACGATGGTTTTTTATATATAGGGGGTAAATTGAAAGGCACTGTCGACTTTGACCCTAGCGTGAATGTATTTAATTTAAGTTCTGTTACACCCAATCATGAAGATATTTTTATTTCGAAATATGACTTTACTGGAAATTTTATTTGGGCAAAAGTCGTGGGTGGAGGTTTGCATGATGCTTGTTTAGCAATTGCAATTGATAAAAATAAAAATATTTATCACGCAGGTCAATTTCAAGGTTCCGCAGATTTTGATCCGGGAATGAATACGTTTTACTTAACAGCAACCGGTTTGAACAACCAAAATGCGTATTTTTCGAAACTCGATTCGAATGGGAATTTTATTTGGGCAAAGCAATTTGAAGGAAATTCAAATCCCTCGGAAATAATATTGGATATGGCTGTTAATGATTCCAATCAAATCCTCCTGGCGGGGGAATTTTCATACACTGTTGATTTCGATCCTGGTCCTGCAATTTATAACTTGTACTCCCCGCCGATGAACAATATTGTAAACATGGATTCTTATGTTGGTAAGTATGATTCGGCAGGAAATTTTATATGGATTAAACAATTTAGTGGCACCAATCATACCTACTTATGGCGAATGGATTTAGATACTTTAGGGAGTATATATCTTGGCGGTAGATATTTGGATACCTCCGATTTTGACCCAGGGCCTGGGCAGTTTTTACTAACTTCAAACGACTATTTTGATATTTGTATGGTAAAATTAAATGCAGCAGGTGATTTTCAATGGGCAAAAAGTATTGGAGGTAATGCAGCCGATCATTGTTTTGATATCATCACAGATAAAATGGGCAACGTATATAGTACCGGAATGTTTTATGCAACCGTTGATTTCGATCCTGGTATCGATACATTTAATCTCATTGCGGTGGGGGGTAATTTTGATGGGTATATCCACAAACTCGCCCAATGCGATATCAATATAAACACCACCTTAAACAATAATATTATTTCTGCCGTTGCTACAGGGAGTACTTATCAATGGATCGATTGTAACGATAGTAATACCATCATAGCAGGCGCCACAGCTCAAAGTTTTGCACCCGCGGGCAATGGCATGTATGCCGTAATTATTTCGGTAGGTAATTGCAGAGATACAAGTCAGTGCGTAACTATTTCAGAAATTGGTGTAGGTGTGCAAGAATGGAGCAAAGATGCTGAATGCCGGATTTTTCCGAATCCTACGAATGGAGAATTTAGGCTGGTGTTGAACGATGATGCGGAGGTGACTATTATTAATACGATGGGTGAAGTTATATTACATGAAAAATTTTCTGAGGGTGTACATCCAATCAATATGGAGCATGAAGCCAATGGATTGTATTTTGTAAAAATAGAGTATGAAGGGAGCTCTAAAGTGTTGAAATTATCAAAAGGAAATTAAATATTCCGTCTCCTTAGAATCTCCCGCCTCGGGGACTCTGAGACTTAGGTAACTTAATCAAAAAATTGACTCAAATGCTATCAATTATTTTTATTAATTTATCGATGTGCGTAGTTTGTCTAAAGGAATATATTATCTTCAATGTGAGAAAGAAGTAGTGAAAGTTATTATTGAATAATTGTTTACAAATCCCCCAATTGTGGTCTCAATACAATTTCTTCTACTACAGCTTGTGGCGATAAATTGTACACGCTCCAGACTACAGCTGCAATGTCTTCAGCTTTCATAATTCTATCTTCATCTATACCACTACCTTTCCAAGAGTCGCTCATGGTAGCGCCCGGATTTACGGTTGTTACTTTGATATTGTAAGGTTTCATTTCTTCGCGTAGATTTTTAGAAAAACCTTCCAAAGCATATTTGCTAATACTATACGAACCACCTTGCGGATAGGCTTTGAGCGCTGCTATAGAACTTATGTTGAAGATATGACCTTGTTTGTTGTTCATCATAGAAGGTAGCAAAGCACGTGTTAGATGGTAAGCACTGTACAGATTAGTTTCTATAAGGGTTTCAAGCAATCCATCGGCTTCATTGGAAATATCGCCCGGCAAAAAACGACCTGCATTGTTGACAAGTATATCAATGCTTGCATAGGTTTCAAGTATGCTATTCGCAAATCGCAAAACGTCTTCTTTTTGACTCATGTCGCAGGCTATAGCCAAAATACAAGCTTCGGGATTGATGGCTTGCAATTCGTTTTTAGTATCCAACAGGTCTTGTTCATTGCGTGCGCAAATAGCCAAATTGCAGCCATTTTGAATGAGTAATGTGGCAATTGCTTTGCCTATTCCTTTGCTGGCACCCGTTATAATTGCGTTCATAGTTTGTTGTAATTTTTTAGTTTTAAAATTTCAATTCAAAACTTAAGATTTTGTTTGTCGTATAGTTTCGATGATAGATTCGAGTTCGGCTATAATCATCGCTGTTGCTCCCCACACGATAAGGTCTTCGCCCAATTCGTAAACCGGTGTTTTAATCTGTTGCATAGGGCTGCTCGAAGGTACAACGATGCGTTCTTTTTTAATGCGATGGTCAAATAAAAGATCCAAGGGTAGTTGTATAATTTCTTGTACTTCGCGTTCGGAGGCTTTAAAGTTTTGCAATGTTTTGATATAGCCTACCGAGGGTGTAACCAAAAAATTGCTAGGTGGTATATACAAGGTAGAAAGTGTACCTACGAGTTCTATATCGGGTATGGGTACACCGATTTCCTCTTCGCATTCTCGGCAAGCCGTAAAACTCAAATCCGGATCTGAAGGTTCTTTTTTTCCGCCAGGAAAACTAATTTGCCCACTGTGTGGAAGTCCGTCTTCTGTTCGTCGTATCAAGATGGTATTCCATTGTTTGTCCAGTTCGTACAGCAATATCATCACCCCACTGATGCGAGCATCGGAAGGTGGTGTCTGCGTCAATGACCTACCGGTAGGAAGCATTTTTGAATGAGCCTTTGAGCCTGGCAAAGCTTGGGTTAGGTTGAGTTTGAGTTGGTCTATAAAGTCTATTGGATACAAAGTATACAGATTTTGAATGGTTTAAATTAAAGTTAACAAGGTTACATTTTCGATATGATGTGTGTGTGGAAACATATCTACCGCTTGTGATTTGTTGATTCGATAAATGCTTGATAGTGTTTTTAAGTCGCGAGCTTGTGTAGCGGGGTTGCAACTGACATAAACTATTTTTGGCGCTCTAATCTCGATCAATTTTTGCAACAATTTATCGTGACAACCAGCACGTGGTGGATCCAAGATAATAACATCAGGATGTCCGTGTTTGTTAAAGAATGCATCATTGCAAATGTCTATGACATCGCCAGTAAAAAAATCAGCATTGGTGATGCCGTTGTTGTTCGCATTGATGCGGGCATCTTGTATGGCATCGTCTACGGTTTCTACACCGATTATTTTTTTGACCTGCGGTGAAAGAAAAATGCCTATACTGCCTGTTCCACAATATAAATCGTACAACGTTTCATGTCCTTTGCAATCGGCAAATTCACCTGCTATTCGATAGAGTTCTTCAGCCTGTTTGGTATTGGTTTGAAAAAATGATTTCGGACTTATTTTAAATTTAAATGTTTGATTGTTTTTACCCGTATCCAATACTTCTTCAATGTATGGTTTGCCAGCATAGCAAATTACATCTTGATCGTAAATGGTATCGTTCATTTTTAGATTGATCGTATAATTCAATGAGGTGATTTCGGGAAAGTTAAGTTTCAATGCATTCATCAATGCTGTTATAGCTTCCATGTTTTGTTCGCCAAATACGACATTGATCAATACTTCATGTGTAGAACATACACGTATCATCAGGTTGCGAAGCAGCCCATGATGGTTTTTGATGTCATGGTAAGTTAATTGATGTTCGAGTGCATAGCTTCGAACAAAATTTTTGATGGCATTGGTCGGTTCATCTTGTAAGTGACACGTTTCGATATCGATGACTTTATCAAAATATTTGGGTGCATGAAATCCCAATACATTTTGCTCAAACGAAATATCCTCTTTGAGTTGAGCACTTGTAAGGTATTGTTTGGTCGAAAATGTAAATTCCAATTTGTTGCGGTACAAACTTGTTTGTTTTGCACCTTGAATCGGCAAATATTCTTCAACTTCGATATGACCTATTCGTTTGAGTTGGTCTTTGACTTGCTGTTGTTTGTACTTGAGTTGCAATTCGTAAGGTAACATTTGCCATTTGCAACCACCACAAACCCCAAAATGTTGGCAAAAAGGTTCCACACGGTCTTTAGAATAGGTTTCTATAGAATTGACATTGGCTTCAGCCCAATCTTTTCTGTTTTTGTGTACAAATACAGTAGCCACATCGCCGGGAACTACACCCTCTACAAAAATGACTTTGTCTTGGTAGCGTGCTATACATTTTCCCTCTGCAGCATAGTTTTCGATAGGAAGGGACTGAATGATGAATTTTTTCTTTTTTGCCATAGTATAAATTTGCCCTATTCATGCCTATTTGGCTCGAACAGAAAAATGATGTGTTAAAGTGGTGCAAATGTAACAACTCTCTATTTCTTTCCTGCGTCTACTTGATGTATTTTCGAACTCTTTTTAAATATTCACTATGAACAAAATAATTTATTCGTTGGCACTCGCCATGCTTTTTTCGATGAATGCTGTCGCAAAAGACGGTTATTCTATTAAAGTAAAGTTCACCGACGCTAAGGACTCCTTGGTATACTTATGTCATTATTTTGGCAAAAACACAACTGTATTTAAAGATGACTCAGTCAAATTGAGTTCGAAAGGTGAAGCAACTTTCAAATCAGACAAAAAAATTATTGGAGGAATTTATATGCTTTTGTTTGCCGACAAAACAGCTTCGATGGAGATGATTTTGCTCAATGGCGATGATTTTTCGCTCGAAGTAGCTAAAAATAATATATATGCTACGGCAAAATTTACCGGCAAGTCAGAAAACGATGGATTCTATGAATATCAACGATTTTTATCAACCTATGGTAAAGAGTACCAAAAAATAGAAGCTGAGTTGATAGCCTGCAAAACCAAAGCCGATACGACTGTAGTTTATGACAAACTGAAAGCAAAAGGCAAAGAATTGATCGCTTTTAGAACCAGTTATGCTCAAAAAAATCCAACTAGTTTTTTAAAGAAATTGTTTGATGCTGTGGATGAACCAGAAATTCCAACGGTATTGCCAACATTGGCTGACGGCAAAAAGGATTCTTCATACCCGCGTATATTCTACAAAACGCATTACTGGGATAAGTATGATTTTAGAGATGATCGTTTAATTTATACCCCTTTGTACGAGCGTAAATTGGAAGATTATATGACTAAGTTGGTTATTCCAGTGCCTGATTCGGTAGAAGCTGAAAGTGATATGTTGCTCAAAAAAGCCAAAGGCATGGAAGAAACTTTCAAATATACACTTTGGTATTTAACCCGTTGGACCGAAACAAGTAAGGTAATGGGTATGGACGAAGCGTTTGTATACCTTGTTGAAAACTATTATATGAAAGGTATGGCTACTTGGATTGATTCTGCTCAGCTTGAAAAATACATCAAACGTGCTAGAGATATTGCACCAAATATGATTGGACAACCAGCTATGAATCTTTTGATGCAAGATACTTCTGGGACCAATACAGTGCCCTTGAGTTCTGTGAAGGCTGATTATACAGTATTGATATTTTGGTCGCCTGATTGTGGACATTGCAAAAAAGAAATCCCTGGATTTGACTCACTTTATCATGCAGCATTGAAAAAATACAATGTCAAAATATATGCTGTAGATGCGGATTTGGAGACCGACAAATGGAAGACATTTATCAAGGAGCATAATCTAGGTGAAGGCTGGATACATGTACACGATCCAAAACGTGTTACAAACTTCCGTTCATTTTATGATGTTTATAGCACGCCAACCGTATATTTGCTCGATGATAAGAAAGTGATACGTGGCAAACGCATCGATCACAACAACTTATTGGGCTTGATAGAATGGCTCGAAAAACGTAAAAAAGAAGATAAAAAAGACAATAAATAAACTGTAAAATCTATATCTAGACATGAAGAAAATCCTATATTCTATTGCCTTTGCTAGTGCAATGATGCTGACATTATCCGTACAAGCTCAAAAAAATACGGATCCGGTATTGTTTTCCTATGGTGGAAACGATGTAACAAAAGGTGAGTTTTTGAGGATGTATACCAAAAATATCAACAACCAAAAGCCAGACTATAGCGAAAAAGCTTTGCGTGAATATTTGACTCTGTATAGTCGATTCAAAATGAAAGTAGCCGAAGCAGAAAAAATGCAAATGGATACTTTGCCTACTATCAAAACTGAATTAGGCACTTACAAAAAACAATTGGCCAAAACCTATTTGACCGACAATGAAGTAACCGATAAATTGGTTAAAGAGGCTTATGATCGCATGAAAAAAGATGTACATGTAGCGCATATTTTAATCAATGTGCCGCGTGGTACTGAAGATACTGTAGCTGCATTTCGTAAAATAGATAGTCTTTACAAAGCAGTGCAGAAAGGTGCAGATTTTGGGGCTATAGCTAAAGCAGTCAGTGACGATAAACCCTCGGGTGCTAAAGGTGGAGATGTTGGTTATTTTACAGCATTACAAATACCCGCTTATGCATTTGAATCCAATGCTTACACTACGCCAGCAGGTGGAGTTTCATTGCCATTCAGAACTGCTTTTGGGTATCACATCATTAAAAAATTAGATGAGCGCAATTCGAGAGGCGAAATTCAAGTAGCTCAAATCATGATCAATGTCAAAAAAAGTGAAGGTGAAGCAGGCGATAAAGCAGGTAAAGCTAAAATAGACTCGATCTTGACAGCTTTGAAAAAAGGAGCCAATTTCGATAATTTGGTAGAACGTTTCTCAGATGATAAGTTTTCAAAAAATACAAAAGGTGTCTTAGCTACATTTGGTGTAGGACAAATGGTACCTGAATTTGAAAATGCAGCTTTTGCATTGAATACACCAGGTAGTTTGTCCGAACCTGTCAAAACAGAATATGGCTATCATATCATCAAATTAATCAATAAAACTCCAATTCGTCCATTTGATTCCATGAAGAATGAATTGAAGAAAAGAATTGAAAAGGATGGCCGTATAGACGTAGCTCGCGAACAGTATACATACAAAATCAAACAAAAATTAAACTACAAAGATTATCCTGCTGCTTTGATGGAATTGATCAACGCAATCCCAGACAGCACCTTGCGCAACGGTACCTTCAATGGAAGTGATTACAAACAATACAATAAAAATTTGTTTGAGATGACTGGAACTGTATTTACTCAATCTGATTTTGCACATTATATACAAGATTATACCAAAGGGAAAATATATGGTGCAAAAGAAGTGACGTTGAAATCATTGTTTAAAAATTACAACGAAAAAGCATTGTACGATTTTCAAGAGAATAAACTAATCGACGAGAACGAAGAGTACCGCAATTTGTTGACTGAATACAAAGATGGTATCATGTTGTTCGAATTGACAGACAGAATGGTATGGAGCAAAGCATCGCAGGATACAACAGGTTTGGATCAATTTTACAAAGCCAATAAATCAAAATATATGTGGCCAGCTAATTTAGTTAAAGCCAATCTATATCGTACACAAGATGAGGAGTATGCTAAACGTGTTGTAAAAGCATTGAACGATCCAAAAGTAAATCAAACACAAGAAGAAGTAGGAAAAGCTGCCAATGGTGATGGGCCTCAAAATAAAGTAGTGTATGAAAATGGAAAATTTGAACGCAGTAGATTCCCTGAAAAATTAAAATTAGAAGCAGGAAAATATGCGCCATATTACAAAAACGATGATGGCAGTTATTCAATAGTTGATGTGAAAGAAATCTATCCTGAACCAACTCAAAAAACATTGGGTGAAGCACGTGGTTATGTTATTTCAGATTATCAAGAATACTTAGAAAAACAATGGATCGCATCATTGGAAGCTACTTATCCAGTATCAGTTAAAGAAGCTACGTTGAAAAGTATGATTAAAAAATAATCATTACTGAATATTATTATTAGAAGAGGCTGGACATTGTCCAGCCTCTTTTTTTATATCAATTTAACTCTAAGACTCGACTCAAGAAATTACAGTCTAACTTATAAATGCTTTCTAAAATAATTGTGATTTTATTGCCTTTTGAAAATTCGTAAAGATTTAAATTTTCCACTTTTTTCTTGATAAAAAAGTGGAGCAAAAAATATTCACGTCTTTTCTGTTTTTTTATTTGTGTTCATGAACCACTCCGTTAGGTTTCAAGGCTGTCGAAAAATAGCTAAAAATGACAGCTTTTTGACGGAAACAAAAAAGCTATGCATCTGATACTAAAAATTGGCTATGGCTTTTAGATTAAGAGACTAGCTATTATTTGACATATTGCGACTGTTTTTGTTTCTGACACCAAAAAACAGTCATTTTCTTAACGCTATTTTTCTAAGGCCATCCCTAAAGTCGAAATTTTGAATCTTAATTATTAATTTAATATCAAGTTATATAATGTTTTCTTTTTTTCAAACATTTTAGGAATAGGAAATTAACAGATTTTCGATTTTTTTTAACTTAAAAAAATTATGCAAAAACTGAGTGCATTTATAAATTTGTTGAACAAAAAAATAAGTTGAATATGAAAAAATTAATCCTAATGTCGTTCGTAAGTTTGTTAACCTTTCAAACTATTTCAGCTCAAACCAATAAAGAAAAAAAGGAAATAGAAGAAGAAAAAATTATATTAAAGGATGATCAAAAAGGTCAGCGTCAGCAAATGACTATTGAGATCCAGGACGGCGATGTGTTTATAGATGGGGAAAAAGTAGAAGGTGATACTAAAGGAGATGGTCCTCGAATAGTCCAAAAGAAGATAATCATTAATGGTAAGGATGTAACCAATGATCCAGAGTTTCAAGAATTTTCATTTCCATTTGGAGGAATGGATGCAGCTTCGAGTAATAAACCTATGCTTGGTGTCAATACCAAACCTTCAAGCAACAACGATGGTGCTAGCATTGAAAGTGTAGTGCCAGGTTCGGCAGCCGAAAAGTTTGGCTTAAAAGCAGGTGATGTGATTACAAAAGTAGGTACTCAAAATATATACACTCCAAAGGATTTAGTTGATGCAATTGCAACCTATAAAGCTGGTGATAAAGTCAATATAACATTTGAGCGCGGTAGTGAATTTATAACCAAGAATGTAGAGTTGAGCGAGCGCAAAAATAGCATGACGATGAATGGTACTTTTCCACTCGATCCAGAAGATTTTATGAAAGGATTTGGAAAAATGTTTGATAACGATAATATGACGTTTAAATCGTTTGGAAGTCCTTCAAATAGTAGTTCGCCAAAAATAGGAGTAAGCGTTGAAGATCGAGCTGATGGAGAAGGTGTATTGGTCAACGAAGTAACTACTCAATCTGCTGCATCAAAAGCTGGAATAAAACAAGGTGATGTCATTACGAGATTTGGATCAAATGCAATATCTAATGTGGATGAATTGATGGAAGCAATTTCAGGAAACCAATCGAAATCAAAAGTAGATGTAGAAGTGAAGCGAAATGGTCAAAGTAAACAACTGCAACTTGAATTGCCAAAGAATTTAAAGAAACGAGAATTGTAAAGTATTTAAATATTTTTTAAGTAAGAATCCAAGTCGAAATGGCTTGGATTTTTTCATGGTTTATTTTCAAATAAACATGAGTTGTTCTTCAGCATAATTTTCATTTTTATACGGATAAGTATCTACGAGGTATTGTAAAGTTTCTTGAATATTATTGGCTTGCATATTGAGGTCTACCTTGGGTTTTTCAAACCATGTAGCGATGTGGCTAGCAAAGTCTTCGTCGATTGAGTCCAATACAGAAACACCTAATTTGGACAATGCCGCTACATTACATTGTTGTTCGTAATGGTTTTGAATAGGAATGCACATCAGTTTTTTGCCAAGATACAAGGCCTCTGAAGGTGTTTCAAATCCACCGCCAGTTATTAAACCATGACAAGTCAATAAGCTTTCATTGAACAGTTTTTGGTACACAGGGAAATAGGTGATGTTTTTTTCTTTATAGCTATTTTTCACTGAAGCTAAATACCAATGAAATTCAATGTGGGGAAGTTTTTCAAAGGCTTCCTGAATACATTCTTTTTGGAAAGCTGGAAGATAAACTGCTACATGTTTATGGTCAGTTATTTTCTTGTTGATAAATTCTTGTTTGATGACTGGTGGAAATATAAAATCATCATACGATTCAAAATGTAAGCCCATATATTTTGTTGAGGTTGAATAATGTTTAAGTACAAATTCTCCGATGGTATTTTCTTGTGGAGGTCGAGGTGTTTTGGCACTATGAAAACTTGCTTGATGACCAAATTGGACAGAGTTTATTTTTTGTAGTTTGCAAGCAAGTGATGTAATGCATTCGAAATCATTGATGACAATATCGTAATTTTTTAACGGTAATTGTTGTGCTTCTTTGAAGATTTTAAAAGGTTTAGTGTTTTTTAAAATGCTCATATAATTCAGTCCACCACATTTATTGTAATGTAGACTTAGTCCATTGCTTTTGTATTTGACAGGAAACGGAAAATCAATAGTAGAATTATTGCCACTGACAAATAAATCAACTTCGCCCATTTTCGATAAGTAAGGATAAAGTTGTGTAGCTCTGCTAATGTGTCCATTGCCTGTTGCTTGTATAGAATAAAATATTTTCATCTGAAAGTTGTTCTAGTTTTATATAGCTATTATTTTTTCTAAAAAGGGTACGTTGAATTCATCTTCGTTTTCTATATCTTCATATTGAAGGACTAAGTTTTCGTTGTATTGATAAATCGTCCAAGCTTCATCAGCATATTCAAGTGAGGTGAGATTTTCTACCCAATCACCACTATTTAAATAATGTACATTTCCTTTGTTGGTCGATACTATTTTACTTTGTTGTTTGTGAATATGTCCACATATCACATAGTCGTAACTGTTTTCTATAGCGAGTTCAGCAGCTGTGGTTTCGAAGTTATTGATAAACGAAACTGCTTTTTTTACGCTGTCTTTTACTTTTTTCGAAAAACTCATTTTTTCTCGACCTGTTCGTTCGAGGCACCAATTGACCATTCGATTTAATAGTATGAGTAAGTCATATCCTTTGCCACCTAGTTTGGCTATGAATTTCGCAGATCCGTTTGTCGTACTGTCAAATATATCGCCATGAAACACCCATGCTTTTTTGTTATCAATTTCGACTATGTATTTGTCTACCAATTTTAAATTTCCAAAGGTCAAGTCGCTGTATTTGCGCAGCATATCATCGTGATTGCCAGTGATGTAAATCACTTCTACACCATTGTTTGCCATTTTCATGATGCGCCTCAATACATTCATGTGCGATTTTGGGAAATAGCTTTTGCTAAAATTCCAAATATCAATGATATCACCATTGAGAATTAATTGTTTAGGATGGATTGACTTTAAGTAATGTAAAAGTTCTTTGGCATGACAGCCATACGTGCCCAAGTGAACATCGCTTATAACTACGATATCGAGTATGCGTTTAGGTTTCATTTGGGATACAAATTTCGCTTTTGTATATGAATAGAACTTAAATCAATCATTATCGAATTGTTTTCAGCAAAGATTTAAAGGTTAGGATACATTTTGGTAACATAAAAAAAATATTGACAAGACAAAACCTTCTGTTAAACAACGCACCTTTGTAACTATGAGTATGCAACGAAATATTATTGCATTTTTTGTGATTAGTTTTTTAATGTCTTGTTTTTCAGATCAAGAAACTATAAAAATAAAAGGTTCGGATACAGAAGTAAATTTAGCTGTTCAACTTGCTGAAGCATTTCGCAAAGAACGCAATGATATGTTTATATCAATTTCTGGTGGTGGTTCTGGATTAGGTATTGCTTCTTTATTAAATGGTACTGCTGATATTGCGAATTCATCACGTAGAATAAAACAATCTGAATTGGATTTATTTGTAACTAAAAATATAGAATTAGACTCATTTATTTTTGCTGAAGATGCAATAGCTTTTGTTGTGTCAGATAGTATACCTATTAATACTATAACAGTGTTCAACTTGAAGAAAATATTGAGTGGCGAAGTTTCCAATTGGAATGAAATTACAACTTTAGACAGAGCGATCAATATTTATGGCAGACAAAGTAATTCTGGTACGCATGAGTTTATTAAGAAAAAAATGAACATTGAATTCACCCCGCGTTCGAAAGAAATGAATGGAAATGCTCAAATATTAGAAGCAATTAAATTTGACAACTCCGGTATTGGGTATGTTGGTGCAGGTTATGTAACTGGACAATTAAATACGGGATTTAAACTATTATCGATACAAGAACATGATTCATCAGAAGCTATTTCTCCATTAGATGAAACTAAAATCATGCAACATGCCTACTATTTCCAACGTCCATTGTATCAGTATTTTAAAAAAGAATCGTATCCTAAAATTAAACGCCTTCTTGATTTTGAAAAAGGAACAACTGGGCTTCGAATTATTAAAGAAGCTGGATATTATCCAGTCATAAACTAAATTATGAGTACTAAGAAACGCGAACGAATAGATGTTGTATTCCAATGGATATTTAAATCAACAGGATTGCTAACGATTTTTTTATTGTTTGGAATTTTTGCAATGTTGATGTACAATAGTATTTCGTTTTTTTTACAGAATAATCCTATAGATTTTTTTACAGGTAACCAATGGAATCCAAGTCATGCCAAAGGTCAATATGGTATTTTGCCTTTATTGGTCAGTACTGGATTGGTGTCTTTGGGCTCAATGATTATTTCTATTCCTATTGGTATTCTAACTGCAGCTTATTTGTCAGAATTTGCTCCTTCTAAAGTTCAAACATTTTTGAAACCTATCATAGAAATGTTAGCATCAATTCCTTCAGTTGCAATTGGGTTTTTGGGGATTGTATTAGTTGGTCCTGGTTTAGCGAATCTTCTAGGTATTCAAAATGGTTTAAATGCATTGAATGGTTCTATTTTATTATCAATAATGGCTTTGCCTACAATTATAACCATAAGCGAAGATGCTATTCACGCAGTTCCTAAAAGTCATAAGGAAGCTTCATTGGCGCTTGGTGCAAATCGATGGCAGACATTGTATCGTGTAACTATACCCGCGGCTATGCCTGGCTTAATAGCAGCTACAATGCTAGGTCTTGGACGAGCATTGGGAGAAACCATGACTGTGTTGATGGCTACTGGCAATGCAGCCGAATTCCCTACAAGCTTTCTTGATTCTATCCGAACGATTACAGCTACCATTGCGATAGAAATGGGAGAGGTGCCATTTCAAACCACACATTATTTTGCTTTGTTTGCTATTGCTGCAGTTTTGTTTTGTATTACATTTATTATTAACCTTGTTGGTGAACAGTATGCCAACAGATTACGGAAATTTCAATAGAAATGAAGAAAGTTAGGTCATTTATCAATTGGTTCGTTTTGTTAGGTAGTACAGCACTAGTGTGTTTGATATTAGGTATAGTATTGTATGATATTTTTTCGCGTGGTATGTCAGCTATTTCTATTCAATTTATCACGCAATTTCCCAATACAGGAATGACCAAAGGTGGTATTTTGCCAGCAATTTTAGGCACATTAATGTTGACGTTAATTACAACCTT
>JBILCF010000121.1:0-8710 GCA_044353325.1 Chitinophagaceae bacterium
CATTGATGTTAGCATTTGGTCTTTATTTTCTATTTCAACATAGTTACAATGCTTGGCATAATCTAAAATTGAAACTCAACATGAGTTCTGTAAATTTATATAAAAAAGCTTCATTTTACACATTTGGTGCCTTGTCTATATTTTTACTTATTATTTTGTTTGCAAATGAACTGAATAGCATTACGAATTTATGGTCAAATTTCTTTATTTTCATTGCATGCATAAGTTTTCCGCATTTTATTTTGATGCATATTTTTTACAAGAAACAAGGTTTATAAAATAAATACATATTTTGCAATTTCTTTGACAGGTAAACTCTTACTTCAATAGTTTAAGAGACAGATAACATTGCGTAGAAGTGTATAAGTCAAGCAGTTTTAATAGCTTTGAATAAGGTTCACTAAAAATGGAATTCCAATATACTGGCTAGTTTCAAACTCGATCTGAACTACTGAAATAATATTTAGAATTAAGAATGAGCATAGGTTTAATCTAATATAAACTTCAAGCTAATTCTAAACAAGCTATTTGATAAGTAATGAAGAAGTATTTAACTTCGAATGTTTGACTTGCTAGTATGAATGATACTAATGTATTGGAACTCCAAATTATGGTTGCAAATATATTTTATTTATTGCTTTCAAGTTATCTAACAAACCTTCCAATCAATTGAAGTGAAGTAAATTCGTTACGTACATTCCGTAAGATAAATGCGATGTAAACAAGAAATAAAGCCGTACTTAAACCCATCTTCGCCCATAACGAAAGCAAATATGGATTAACATACATGGATATCAAGGTCAAGCTTGAAACGATACAGGTGTAAAGCAAGATTTTGCCTACTTTATGTGGAATAGGAAAATGTTTTTGCCCAGCTAGTCCAAGTGTGCTTTAACCACTTCGGCTGGCGCAATGTCTCTGACTTGTACCCCGCTAGAATTTTCCGCCCTCGTTGGCATCGAAGCGTGGGTATCGAATCGTTAGCTTACCAACAAGCATATCGCTTTTAATAAGCAAAAAGGAATTTCTTGATTTAATTACTTTCGTGTTATGTATCCCAATATCAATTCTAAAAAATAATTCACACTTCATAAGTCTTGAAAATGTTTATTAATATTTCTCGTAGATCAGAAACCATGGCATAGAATTTTCTAAGTCATGAAGTTTTAATAGCTTTGAATAAAATTCTTTTATGACAATTACAGAAATTAAAAAAGAAATACTTGAAAGAGTAAATCAGTTGGATGATGACTGGGTTTTAGAAGATGTGTATAGAATACTTCAAGCCCCTTTTGAATCTAAAGTAAAATTTGTTTTTAGTCAAGTCCAGAAAGACAATTTGGATGCAATTGAAAAAGAAATAGACAATGGACTTTATGTAACGAATGAACAATCTGAAAAGGACTTGGACGAATGGTTAAAGTAGTTTGGTAATGTTAGCGATTAATAATCGTAACGAGATACTTAAATCTTGGAACAGCAGAAATAAATCTACTAGCTTCAGCAAAAAAACATCGAATACTTATATCAGAGGCAATTCAGACAATTCAAGCACATCCTAGCATAGGTAAACCGACTTATCGTATTGATACAAGAATAAAGATAGTGAAGGATTATTTCTTAATTTATAGAATTAAAAATGATAAAATCAGGATAGTAGATTTTTGGGATAGTAGACAAAATCCAATTAAAATTGAGAAGATTATTGAATAACTTCCACTGGCCATAACTAAATAAAACTATATGATTTGCATTAACGTTGTTCAATAATGAAAATGTGGTTAATGGATAGCCTTGGGACCTTATTGTATCGTTCATCAAGACGAGACATAAGGTGACAAGAATTAGTATAATAATGCGATGAAGCTTGGCTCCAAATTATTTCATGTTTTTATAATGATTACCAACAACACGTACAATGAAATATTGAACATATTCTTATATATTTGACTTATAAAAAATAATTATGGCAACAAATCAAGTCAAACTACACCGCGTGTTTGCAGCGCCAGTAGAGAAAGTATACAAAGCATTTACCGACGCCGATGCAATGGCGTATTGGTTGCCTCCTTATGGTTTTTTGTGTAAGGTGCATAGCATGAATTTTAAACTGGGTGGTACTTTTAAGATGTCATTTACTAATTTTTCGACTGGTCATGGACATTCGTTTGGTGGTGAATATATTGAAATTATTCCCAACGAACGAATTGTATATACTGACCAATTTGACGATCCAAATTTACCAGGCTTGATAACGACGACAATAGAATTGAAACAGGTTATATGTGGTACAGAACTCATAGCCACTCAGGAAGGCATTCCTGCTTTGATACCCATAGAAATGTGTTATTTAGGCTGGCAAGAATCCTTGGAAAAACTAAAACTTTTGGTAGAAACCACTATTCCAGACGCTTAAAAACTATAAAATCATATTATGTCAAAACAAATTTTTATCAATTTAGCAGTGAAAGATACACAAGCTTCTATGGACTTTTACACGGCATTGGGGTTTACCAACAACACACAATTTTCGGATGATACAGGAAAATGTATGGTATGGAGCGATGCGATATTTTTGATGCTATTGTCGCACGAAAAATTTGCATCCTTTGCAACCAAACCTATTGCGGATACCTAATCGGCTCTGGCAGGTCTTTTTTCGTTATCAGTAAATAACGTGGAAGAAGAGAACGCTGTCATGAACAAGGGCCTCGAAGTTGGCGGAATAGAACCCCACGAAATGCGTGAATATGGTTTTATGCAACAACGCACAATTGAGGATTTTGATAGACATAGTTGGGAAATTTTTTATATGGATATGTCTAAAATACCTACTGAGCAAGTTGGGTAATAATGTTTTAATTTGAAATTTGTTTTTAACCCATGAATGGATTCTATATTTGTCTTTGAACTATCTTCGCCAAATGTTCCGATACTTGCGTCTTATTTTTATAGAGCTTATATTTTTGTTCTTATTGTTGCCTGCCATAGTGCAAGCCCAAAAAAGCGATTTCGGCAATTGGCTTATTTATTTTGGTGATAAAAAAATAAACAAAAAATGGAATTGGCATCATGAGGTACAGTTTCGCAATTTTAATTTTGTAGGCGATACAGAACAACTGCTTTTGAGAACAGGCATTGGGTATAATCTGACTGACAATAACAACAACATTCATGTAGGCTATGCGTATGTATACAGCGAGCCCTACCTCAATAATACGGATCAAAAAATTAGTTTTAATGAACATCGTATTTATGAACAATTCATAACACGTCAAACTTTTGGTCGCTTAGCTTTGCTACATCGGTACCGATTTGAGCAACGTTTTTTCAAGGATGATATCAAGTATAGGTTTCGGTATTTTTTAGCGCTCAATGTAGCTTTGAATCATAAACAGCTTACAGATAAAACGTTTTATTTATCCATGTACAATGAAGTGTTTGTCAATTCGAAACAGAATTATTTTGATCGGAATAGATTGTATTGTGGACTAGGATATAAGTTTTCAAAACATATTCGTTCTGAAATAGGATTCATGAATCAATCGACCAATGCTGTATCTAGAAATCAATTCAATTTTATCACATTTGTCAATTTGAATTAATATTAATACTTGGTTTAAACCAGATATTACTTTCGTTTTTACCTAACAAATCGTCCAATAAAAGGAAGTGACGCAAATTCGCTTCGTTCATTGCGAATGATAAATGCATTATATGCTAGAAATAAAACTGTACTTAAGCCTAGCTTTGCCCACAAAGAGGGTAAATATGGATTGGTAATCATAGACACGATAGTTAAGCAAGAAGTGATAATGATATAAAGAACAATTTTACCTACCTTATATGGTACAGGAAAATATTTTTGCCCCATGGCATAACTGACACTCATCATCAACAGGTAACAAATAAATGTAGCCCATGCGCTACCTAAATAACCATACTTCGGAATCCAAAGTATATTTAATCCAATCGTGACGGCTGCACCCATAAGTGTTATCATAGCACCATACCAATTCTTGTTTGTCAATTTATACCAAATGGACAAGTTATAATACACACCCAAAAACACCGAACCCATTGCCAATATTGGTACGATCTCAATGCCTTCGCCATATTCTTTGTATTTCAATGTCATGATTTCTTTGAAAATATCCAAATAAAGTCCTACGACTAAAAACATCATGGAGCAAGCTACCACAAACATATTCATGACACGCGCATAAGTTTCGGGGGCATTTTTTTGCTTGGATTGATTAAAGAAAAATGGTTCGGCTGCCATGCGAAACATTTGTATAAAGATTGTAATTAATACTGCTAAGCGATAATTGGCTCCGAATATGCCAAGCTGTCGTTTGGCTTCATCCAAAGGCAAATCTGCAATATGTAGAAATACCAAACGACTCAGCATATCATTGATCATACCGCCCAATCCAACTATGATTAAAGGATAAGAATACTTCATCACTTCCTTCCAAATATCTTGATCAAACTCGAATTTAAAACCTTTAAACTCAGTGAGCAATAGCAAAAATGTGAGTATACTTCCAACAATATTTCCAATGAGGTAATATCCAATACCTATTGAAGGCGAATACCCTAAAAGAAACACACTTTCGGGATGCTTTGCTGCTATGTTTGGACAAATTCCAATATACCAGATTACGACAAGTACATTGATGAAAATACCTAAGAGTCTTATAAAAGCATATCGACGTGGTCGCTCCTCTTGCCTCAATTTAGCAAAAGGTAAAGCAGAAAGTGTATCAAAAAACACAATCATCATCATCCAGGTAATAAACTCTGGCTTTTGTTCCATACCTGTAAATGTCACAAGTGAATCTTTAAACAGGTACAAAATGCCAGTCAATACTAGTGTTGAAGTAAAAATTGAAACCGTTAAGGTATTGTATAAAAGCTGTCGTGGTTTTTGCTGTATAAACCTAAAATAACTCGTTTCTAAACCGTACGTAAATACAATATTTAGGAATGGAAAAATAGCGTAAATCTGAGTCAAATCAGCGGTACTGACAGCTTCATATAAAAATATAAGGGAGAAATTAAGAATATATCCGATAAAGCGTGTTGCAATACTGGGTAATCCATACCATAAGGTTTGGTTTGCTAATTTTTTAATGCTCAAGTGACGTGCTATTTTCTGTGTTGGTAAAATTAATGCAGCAAGTATAATTTTATGCCTTTTTAACCATAATCATATCTTAATAACTAAATAATAGCCTCTTGGCTCGTATTTTTGTTAAATTAAAAAAACAAAACATGAAAAAGACCCTACTATCCTTAACGCTACTGACTTCATTATCGTTAGCAGCTTGGGCGCAAAATGCCAAAACTACTTCTACTGTTTTTAACAAAACCGAACAACAATGTGTAACTGCCGACTATCAAATGCCAGGCAATTTGGTAGAAGGTGCTTTGAAAAAGAAATTTGCAGATGCAAAACTTGGTTCGGATAGTAAAGCCTCAGATGGTTTCAGAGTATTCAAAGGTGTGACATTGTCTAAAATCAATGCTGAGAAAATGGACCTGTACTATAAAGTCGATGAAAAAAAGCCACTTTCTTCTGTAAGTATTTTGACATCCAAAGGCTATGACAACTTCATCAAAAAAGAAACTGATTCTTCAATAATCAATAACACGATTTTGTTTTTAAACAATTTCGTCAACGATGTGAATGCATTCAAACTCAACAAAGACATTGAAGCACAGCAAGAAGTTATCGAAATTGCTGAAAAGAAAAACAAAAGCATAGCTAAGGAAGGTGAATCCTTGTTGAAATCAAAATCAAAAACCGAATCGAAACAGTCCCAAAACAATATTGAAATTGGATCGTTGAAATCCGATATGGAAAATCAACAAAAAACACTTGAAACCATCAAAACTAAAACTGCAACTATAGAGCAAATGGATGCGCTGAAAAAAGAGGTGAGCAAACAAGAAGATGTAGTCAAAAAAGCAACCAAAAGATATGATAACGCGATAAATGACGCTGAATATTTTGTGAAAGAATTGAAAGAAAATGCTTTAGAAATACAACAAAACAAAACTGATCAAGAAAATCAAATTGCAGAAGTAAAGAAACAAAAAGATATACTTGAATCTTTGAAAGCTGAATTAGCGAAAATTGTGATTCAATAAAATTCAAATTATTAAATAAAAAAATGGGACGCGAAAACGTCCCATTTATAGTTTAATAAATATTGTGCTATTTAGCCTTTGCTCATTTCAGCAAAATACTTGTGAAAGTAAGGTATGGTTTCTATGCCTTTGTAATAGTTTGCTAAATCAAATTTTTCGTTTGGCGAATGTATATTGTCATTGTCCAATCCAAAGCCCATCAAGACTGTTTTAAGCCCCAAAGTTTTTTCAAACAATGCAATTATTGGAATACTTCCACCTCCACGTGTAGGAATAGGCTTTTTATTAAATGTAGTTTCAATTGCTTTTTCTGCCGCTTTGTAGGCAATAGAATCTGTTGGGGTAACAACTGGTTCCCCACCATGATGTTCAGTTACTTTAACTTGGACACAATCTGGTGCTATTTTGTTGAAATGCGCTGTAAACAATTCAGCAATTTCATGCGAGTTTTGATTTGGTACTAATCGCATTGAAATTTTTGCATATGCTTTTGAAGGCAAAACTGTTTTGGCACCTTCGCCAATGTATCCGCCCCAAATACCATTCAATTCCAATGTAGGACGAACGCCAGTTCGCTCAAGTGCAGTATAGCCTTTTTCGCCCCAATCCGCTTTCACGCCCAATTCGGCTTTGTATTCTTCTAAATCAAATGGCGCCAAATTCAATGCAGTTCGTTCTTCTGCAGTCAAATCAACGACTTTATCATAAAACCCATCAACTGTTATATGGTTATTTTCATCATGTAGACTTGCAATCATTTTGCTCAATACTGTTATTGGGTTCGCAACCGCGCCACCATAAACGCCACTGTGCAAATCACGATTTGGACCAACAATTTCTACTTCCATATAAGCCAATCCACGCAAACCAGTTTCGATACTTGGATGTTCCATACTGATCATAGATGTATCACTAACCAATACGATATCGGCCTTTAAGCGATCTTTATTTTCTTCCAAAAACTTACCCAAATTTGTACTTCCAACTTCCTCTTCGCCTTCTATGATAAACTTTACATTACAAGCCAATGTATTCGTTGCATTCATGACTTCAAGGGCTTTTACATGCATAAACATTTGACCTTTATCGTCGCAAGCACCACGGGCATATATTTTACCATCAGTAACTACGGGTTCAAATGGACCACTAGTCCAAAGATTTAATGGATCTGCAGGTTGAACATCATAATGTCCGTAGGTCAATATTGTAGGTAAACTTGGATCAATGATTTTTTCTGCAAAAACAATAGGATGTCCAGCAGTATCACATACTTCGGCAGTTGTACAACCTGCTAATAGCAATGCATTCTTAACGGCTTCAGCACAAACTGCTGTATCACCATTGTGTGCAGGTACAGCGCTGACTGAAGGAATTTTAAGTAGCTCAATAAGTTCTTTTAAAAATTTGTCTTTATGTTGTTGTTGATAGTCTGTCCAAACTTGCATGTTCTATTTTTTTAAGATTAAGGATGTAAAATAACTAAATTTATTGCACATCTTTACACCATTTATGGAAATATCCTTTGCAAATCCTCAAGATATCCCTGACTTAATTTCGCTAGCACATACAACATGGCATGCTACGTATTCTGGCATTATTTCAAAAGAACAGATTGAATACATGTTAGATTTGTTTTACAGCGAACAAGTCATTGCTGAACAGATGGCTAATCCGAACCATCGATTTTGGAAAGTAGAGGAACTAGGTGAACTACTAGGCTATGCCCATTGTTATCCAGAGGGCGATGCATTCAAACTCAGTAAACTATATATTTTACCAAACCAACAAGGCAAAGGTATTGGCCAATTTATACTTCGAGAAATAACCCATTGGATGCAACAACATCATTATTCAAGAATGATTTTGAATGTCAATCGTCATAATCCTGCTTATCATTTTTATGTAAAAATGGGATTTGAGGTACTCGAAGAAGTCGATATTCCATTGGGTCATTTTTGGCTCAATGACTATATGATGCAAAAAATTATTGTTTCACAAAAATAATATTATCCGATTCTAAATTACGCAATTGAAGGTAATCGTCTAAGTTTTGCTCAGCTACTAAGTCTCCGTCCTGATTGATTACAAATGTAGTATACCCAAGCGATTTAAAAAAAACGACAGCACGTTGATGGGGTTCATTGTTTCGACTTGGTTCGAGGTATTCCATGGCTACCACGATATTATTGTTAGTTAAAACATCCTTAGCGCCACGCATGGCTTTATCTTCTGCACCCTCTACATCAATTTTAATAAAAAAAGGTGTGATTTGATTAGAAGAACAATAAACATCTAATGTAATAGACGGAATGACCACTTCATTCGGCTTATTTTGCTCAAACCAAGTTTCATCCTCATATTGTTTTCGCACGGTAGAATTATACTCTGAATATTTTGCCGGAAATTCATAAAACCTAATCGGTTCACCCGAATCACTTATAGCCACATGATTGATTGAAATGTTTTTTTTCTGTTCCGTATTGCGTTTGAGTATGGCAAAATTATTAGTTGATGCTTCAAAAGAATGAACTTGACCTTTGGATACTAAATTGGA
>JBILCF010000122.1:0-8651 GCA_044353325.1 Chitinophagaceae bacterium
AAAAGTGCCATTCCAATTTCCGCCTTTAACTGGGTTTTTTTGGTTAAAACTATTGATAAATATATCATTAGAATCATACAAACTAGTTTGAAATTCACTTTCTCTTATATAGCGACTTTTACTGAAGCTGATATCAAAATTGATATCTTCTTTTGGGTTTTTAAAAGTGTGTTTGTATTGCAAGTTTGTTGTTCCATTGAGTGGGTTGCCTGTGTATTGGTTTGCACGAAAAGTACGTGCTAGCTGAGTTAAATAGTTTTCACCTGTGATGATATTTGTTTTACTATCACCTTCCATAGCTGCTCTGAATATACTTTGCGAAAAAGTGAATTTGTTGTTTTTGTCAAGTGTATATTCCAAGCCTGCATTCATAAATCCGCTCAAAGGTCTGCGGTCGTTGCGTGTAAAACTGGAAAATGTTTCATCATTGTCATAGTTGTCGCGATCGTTAGTTGTTTCTTCCCATACCCGCGAAGTTCGACCATTCGCATTCATGAAGATATTGAATTTGTTGATATTTGCATTGAAGTTAATACCTGTATTAAATCGAAATGGAGTTGCTAAACCTACTGTGAACATGCCATTATAGCCTGGTTTTCTATCTTTTTTTAAGATGATGTTGACGATACCATTCATGCCTTGCGCTTCATATTTGGAAGATGGATTAGTAATGACTTCAACGCTTTCGATGCTTGAAGCGGGTAAGGTAGCTAAAGCGGTAGCAGCATCATTGCCAAACATTGCACTTGGTTTGCCATCAACCAATAAGGTTACATTCTCTTTACCACGTACGCTTAAATTGCCATCCATATCAACATTCACAGAAGGTACATTACGAAGGATATCCGCTGCGGTACCACCTGCGGAAGTAATATTTTTATCTACGTTAAATGTCTTTTTATCAATTCCAATTTCCATTGAAGCTTTTTCTCCTACAATTTTAACTCCTTTAAGGCTTTTATTTTTGGAATTTAAGGCTATTGTACCTAGGTTTATCTCAGGTTGATTTAGAACATATTTTTTGTATGTTTCTGGTTCATATCCAATCGATGAAATCGTGATTGTATAGTTGCCATAAGGGATATTTTTGATTGAAAATTGACCATTTTGAGTGGATTTTCCTCCCAGTACTTTTGAGTCTTGATTATCCGCTTTGACTGTAATCGTTGCGTATTCAATGGCTTCTTTGGTAGTTTCGTCTACTAATTTACCGTTTAGGGTGGCATTTTGTGCAGAAAGTAAACTAGCGAAGGATAGGAATAAAAAAGTAAAAAATAATCTCATATAGCCTACAAAGGTAAGATTTAATCCAATTGAAGCTTATTGATAAGTTCTAAGTAGTTCGTTAATACTTGATACTTTTATTGTTTTTCGATTTTATAGGCATACTTGTTATTTAATTTCAAAATGTACAGACCTGGTGAAAGTTGGCTTATGTTTATCTTAGAATTTTGTTCTTGATGTGAAATGCATAATTGACCCAGTAGATTATACATTTGTATTGAATAAATTGGAAAAGATGCTTGTATCAGTATTTCGTCATTAGCTGGATTTGGATAAACAATACATGACGTATTGGATAGGAATTGATTTGTATTCGTAGGCCAACAAACTATACCATTTGAGTTAAAACTTGTCGCAACAGCAGTTTCTCGACTTGAAATAAAATTTTTAAGTCCAAAAATGGTTAATCCATTTGGACCTGTTAAATTGATATCATAATTAAATGACGAATCAAATTTTGTATTCGAATAGAATTTTTTAGGGTCACTGTATACACTACTTTGAATGCTGTTTTTTAGAGAATCAATTTTAGCATCAAAATAGGTGTTGTTAAAGTCATTTTTTAAGTAACAATATGCATCATAATACATTGTTTTGTATACAGGGTTTTGAAGCATGTTATTGCATAAGGGTCTTGAGGTAGGGTTACTGAGGAAATTAACATCTAAATTAATGAGTTGGGTAGAACTAAGTCCGTTTTTAAAACTACCGAATGCCTCATTATTATCCCAAGCAATCCATTGAAATTTATCAGATATGGTATCATGATACAAATAGTAATTGTGACCGCTACCGATATAAGAGTCGAGGCTAGAAAAAATATTCATTGCAGCCCATTGTTTCATAAATAAAGAAGTGTTGAGTTTTGCATCAAGTGCCGTTACAAGGTTCGCGTTAGGTGTATTGTTAATGACATCAATTAGCGATATTAAATCAGTCCAATCATTTGCAGTAGAATTGTTCTTTAGTTCGTATTCTGTTTCATACAAAGATTGCGTAGTACTTCCTTTCCATCTTAGATCGCCTCTTGGATCACCCTTAAACAAATTTCCATCATTACTTCCAAACCAATGTTTGCAAAACTCATCATCAATTTCTTCTACAATAGTATAAATTCCCCAGAGTTGGTTATTCATATACACATTGCAATATGTGGTACGTGGAGCAGGGATATTGTGATCGATGAGAAAATCATTACATAACTTCTCGCGCATAAATGACGGATCTTTAAATGAATTATTAAAATTCAGTTTTTTTAGACCATGAATATCCTGGCCTTGTACAAACTCGTTAAAATCAAGTTTGAACGATTTTTTTTGACTAGGATTGTTGAATGAAGAATTTCCTTTGACCTTAATACCTACATCAGTATAAGTTTCATTGTTGAATAAAATACTGACTTTAAGGTATTCGTCTGTGGTATTGGTTTTAATTAATGAATCATAAAAGGAAGGATAGGGGAAGGTGATATACAAATTATGTACATAAGTCATGTTGAAAATAGAGTCGCCATTACCAGCAAATACTTGAGTCGTATAAAAACATACAATGAGCATGGATGTAAAGAACTTTTTATTCATAACTAAATGGTTTAATGGAAATTATAATACAAAAATACATACTTTAATTAAAATATTAAGTTCAAAAAAAATGCTACGTAAACATAGCATAGATTAAAGTAAGATAATTAGTTATTTATTGTGCCAAATATCCTCCATCTACCGCTAAGGAGGCTCCATTCATAAATGTATTTTCGTCACAGGCTAAAAACATAAATGCACAAGCAATTTCATTTGCAGTGCCCAAGCGTTTGATTGGATGTAAGTTGATTATGTGTTGTTTGATTTCAGTATTGTCTTGGATGCCTGAGTTGGTTAGTAAGGGCGTTAATATAAACCCTGGACAGATAGCATTGATTCGAATTCCTGAAGCAGCATATTCTAAAGCTGCAGTTTCGGTAAGTCCAATAATGCCATGTTTTGCCGCTACATAATGTGATGACATTGCAAACCCTACCTTGCCTAATATAGAAGCCATATTTATAATATTGCCACATTTTTGTGCATACATCTGATTTAGCTCATGTTTCATACAATAAAATACACCATTTAAATTGACACCAATTACAGCTTTCCACGATTCGTTGGGCATATCACCTATTCGAAAAGCATCACCATTAATTCTAGCGTTGTTTAAAGCAATATCCAATGTTTTAAATTTCAACATGGTTTCTTTGATTACATTTTCAACTTCTGATTCATTAGCTACATTACAAGGTATAAAGATAGCTTCAGGATTTAGCATGATAATTTCTTGCATTGCTAACTCCATTCCTTCAGTTTTTAAATCTGCTATAACAATATTAGCTCCCTCATGAGCAGCCGCTATTGCACAGGCATGACCAATGCCAGATAATCCGCCAGTAATTAAAACGGTTTTGTTTAATAATTTTGTTCCCATAATTTTGTTCTCGATTGAGTTTAAGCGTGATTGTATTTTTTCCTAAATTGCTGGGATAAGTGACTGTAAATATTCTAAGAGGGTAGCGTGTTTCTTGCCAAATTTGCTAGTCTTTAATTTTGAAATTGCAATTTGCATAGCAAAATTTAGAGATGACTTTAAGAATGATTGAGGTTGCTCCAAATCAGATTTCTGGAACCAAGTTTTGGGTGCCATTTTAAGAACATAATTGAATATCAATTCCTTAAAGTCAATTTTGTATGTTATACCAAGAAACAATTCTTTCAACACACTTGAGGGTGAGTTATATTTGTATGTAAATTGAAATTCGTCTTTGAGTATGTAGAGTTCAACTTTTTTTCTTTTTTTTAGATATTCAATTTGATTAACTAAAATGGTATGGGGATCATGTTTTTTCATTTCTTATTCTTCTAGTAGTTTCTTAATGATTCGATTTCGTAATGGGTTCTTAATTAGTTTTCGTCGATTAAAATATCCAATGATAAAAACAAGTATGTGTATACAAGAAACGATTAAAAAACCAAAATAAAATTTTCCGTACAACTCGCCAAGCCATAATGCAAATGCTATACTGGCAAATAAAGTAGCGCTTATTGCAAAGACAAACAATATTACGATACTTGCAAATGAGGACAATAAACTAGAAATCTTTTCTACCGACTTCAATTTATAAAGTTCAATGTTTGTATAGACATAATGCAGAACCTTAATCCAAAGTTTGGTAAATAGATCTTTTAAATAATTCACGAGTTAAATTTTCTTTTGTTATGATTTTATTGATGATACAGCTTCTTCTGCTTGTTGAAATGTTTTTTCATATTTCTTGACAATAGAATCTGTCATATCATTGTATTTTTCTTTCATGTCATCAAGGTAATTTTCACCTTTATCCATAAGTTTTCGTCTTGTTCTGCTCCCTTTATCTGGAGCAAGTAGAATGCCCGCCACAACGCCTATTGATATGCCTGCAATAAGACCTAAAATTAGTTTTCCTGATTTCATATATTTTGTTTTTAATTGATGATTTTGTCGCCTCTAATAATTCTGAGGATGATTGAAATAATTGCTATTACAATTAAGATGTGAATGATACCACCAGCTTGAAAGCCGAAGTAACCAATTGCCCAAAATAAAATTAGAATAATAGCTATGTAGTAAAGTAAATTTCCCATGGTTTAGTATTTTTTTTGATTATTAGTTAATATTAATTTAATGATAATGATGCAAAAAAGTTGATTACACCATTGGTGCCATCAGGAAAGCGATAGGTTGAATCCATGTATGATTTATCTTTCCCTATTTTTGTGAGCCCCAAACTGTATCTTATACCTATTCCGATGGCACCCATGTCTATACCTCCGCCGAATGCGATTCCGCCATCGAGTTTATTATAATCTGCTGATTCAATATTATCTGCAAAATTAAATTGATCTCCAGAAGCTTTGTTTCGAGTATTAGAATTTACCAATGCAGCACCATAAACACCTGCTTGTACATTAAAGAATTGGGAAACATTGACAACAACCATGACAGGTAATTCAATATAATCAAGTTTGTAGCGTGCTGTTCCGTTGACAAACGCATTAGTATATACAACATCAGCTCCTTTATTTGTAAAGTTTAGTTCGGGTTGAAGAGAAACCATTTTGAATACAGGTAGTTTGGCAAATAAACCCAAGTTAAACCCAATTCTAAAATCTGCTTGCTTGGCATCACTTACATATAAGTCTGAAAGGTTTAATCCACCTCGTACACCATATCTTGGTCCAGTACTGACATATTTGTCCGATCTTCGTTGTGTGGTTTCTTGAGCTTTGATTGAAAGTGTATTCAAGCATGTTAATGTTATAAATGTGATGAAGTATTTCATTGTATTATTTAAAGTTTATGATTTTTAATATTTGTTTTGAAATTTAAATCATGGCTATTTCAAAGTAAATTTCTATTTTAGTTTAGCTATACTTCTTAGAGATATAACTGTAACACAAAGGTCGGTGTAGATGTATGCTTATAGGTTACACAATTCATGAAAATGATTATATGATTTAAAGAAAAAATTAAAAAAAAGCTGAAAAATTCTAATTTGAATTGTTTCAGCTTGTTGTTTTTAGACTTAGTTATCCCTTATGAATGGGGGCGTAAGGAAATTTTGTTTGTTGATTTAGATAAAAGATATTAATCATAACCGCTTTTTATAATAGTCAAAATCATTTTAAAACGACCATTGGGTTTAACTAATTTTGAGGCGTGAGCAGGTATGACTATTGACTGGCCTGTTAATAGTACATGTGAGGTGCCGCTAATGACTATCTCAGCTTTTCCATCAATAATTTGGGCAAAGGTGTCAAAAGGAGAGGTTTTTTCTGTTAAGCCTTCTCCACTATCAAACGACATTACGCTAATGTTTCCTGTTGACTTTTTCAAGATTGTTTTCATAACCACTGAATTGGGAATGTATTCAATAATTTCAACGGTTATATATCCTTTTGCTTTTTCGATTTCGTTTTTATCCATGTTGTCTTTGTGTGTTGAAATAAAAAAAGCAAGTGGGACTTGCTTCTTTTATAGTGATTTTAATATTTTGAAATTATAAATCAGGTTGAACTACTTACTTTTTATCGTAAAGTTGTTTAACGAATTTCCAAGGTCATCCATATCTCGGTTTAACTCTGATTTGAAAGCGTTCCAATTTTGTTGTGTCGTATTATACATTTTCAACTTTTCTTTCAACGCATCATTTTTCATTTCTAACTCTTTCATTCTTGCTTCGTAAGCTGCATCTTTTTTGTTTCCAGAGTCTTTCAATTCTTTTTTCAACGACTTAATTTTTGCTTCGTTTTTTTCGATTTTATCGTCGTATTCTTTGCGTATAGTTTCCCATTCTTCTTTGCTGATTGTGGTCTCTTTTTCTGTAGTTACCACTATTGTAGTATCGACATGTTGTATTGTATCTTTTTGTTCTATATTGTTGATGATTACAACTTCATCTTCTTTGGGTGTTGAGTCGCAACTCGCTAGTCCGATTAAGGATATAACACTAAGTGTTAAAATTTGTTTAATTTTCATTTCATTTGATTTGTTTTGTATTTTAATTTTCGATACTGACTAAAGTTCTGTGATGATTTTATGCATTTCGTCTTTTGTTTTGCCCATTTTTATTTGAAGCTTGCCCATCATTTCTTCTTTTTTTTCTTCAACCATTAACAAGTCATCATCTGTTAGTTGAGCATATTTTTGTTTCAATTTTCCTTTGATTGTTTCCCAGTTCCCTGTAATTTCTGTTGTGTTCATGTTTGTATTGTTTTAGATTGTTAAAAATTAGATTTGAATGTTGATTTTTATGTTAACTCATTAAAAATTATTTTGCTCAAAATGATCACGGACAAATGCTTGCAACTGATTGGTTGTCATTTTATCAGACTGTTTAAGTTCGATATTTATTTTGTCATAATGATGATCATCTTTTAAGATATTGAACAATTCTTTTTTTGCATCACAAGGCCCAAAAAGTAAAACATCATCATAGGTTTGTATGACTTCGCTTAAACTTTTAAAGTATTTAGCTTTGTAATTGGTTTCTTTGTTATGCATAGTGTATTCGCTCTAACGCAATGCATTTTCTTTAATATCCAACGTAAAGTTTGATTCAATAGTTTGGATAGGCGAAGGGTTGTCATAATACTCAATCATGTTTGCTGATGAATAATCCATCCAAATACCTATTTTTTTATTGTCTTTTTTCATGGTTTCTTATTTAGAATGATTATAAATAATTGATAATTTTATTATTTATTGTAACTTTTTTACTTTGACTTATATAATAAATAACTGAATTAAATTCAGCTTGAAAGAGGTAAAATGACCAGCAGTTTTATGCTGTTGAAATATCTTTTGCTCGAGTGTAAAATTACTTTGAATGCTTCGCTTATCTGTTATATAACTTATTTAAATCGTTATATCTTTTATAGGTCTTCTAGCATGATTCGTCTTTTGTGTTGTTTCAAATTCTTAAAAAAAGAGGGCGTCAAGCCAGTTGCTTTTTTAAATTGGGTTGATAAATGGGCTACACTAATATAATTGAGTAAATATGATATTTCAGTGAGATTTAGTTCGTCATATAAAAGTAGCTCTTTTATGCGTTCTATTTTTTGTGCAATGATGTAATGTTCTATCGTAATTCCTGTAGCTTGAGAAAATAAATGAGATAAATACGTGTATTCTTGGCATAGCTTTTCACTTAAAAAATCCGAAAAGTTAATTCTCAATGGTTCATCCGAATAATGCACCATCTCTATGATGATATTTTTTATTTTTTCTATCAGCATAGCTTTTTTATCGTCCATAAGTTCTAGTCCTGAACGAAATAGTGCTATCTTTAGAATATCGTGTTCTTCAGAAGTTAAATCGTTGATTAAAACAGCTTCACCCAATTCGACACCACTATATTCAATCCCCATTTTTTCTAACTCTGCTTTCACCACTAGTTTACAGCGTATACTAACCATATATTTGATGTATATTTTCATATTTATATTATTTTAGAATAGTGTAAATAGCTATTAAAATATTTAACTCCTATAAAATTAAAATTCATTTTATTGATTATGTTATATAAAATTTATGAATTTTTATTTAATTATATGTCTTCTAGCATAATTCTGCGTTTGTGTTGTTTCAAATTTTTGAAAAAGGTAGGGGTTAGTCCCGTGACTTTTTTGAATTGACTGGATAGGTGTGCTACACTACTGTAATTTAAAAGATAGGCGTAATGGACAAAATAGTTGGTATTTTTTAGACGTTTATTCCAAGTGGACAAAATAGTTGGTGTTTATTTTTGCATTTTTATTGATTTTCAAAATAGCTTTTAGAACTTTGTTATACCAAGC
>JBILCF010000252.1:0-2788 GCA_044353325.1 Chitinophagaceae bacterium
TGATGGAATATCATTGATATAAGCGGTTTGTTCAAAAGATGTAAATGCATTGGTACCTTGCGCACCAATCATACTCATCATTTTGTCGTATTCATTCGCAATGGCAAACTTAGAGGCTTCGCCAGATACTGAATCAATTTGATGATAAATCGCTTTACGCGCAGTCTCATCTTTGGATGAATTGTACTTTTCGTACAAAGCATCAATTTGATCCAACAATGGTTTCTCTTTAGCCCAATTGAGTGAACCATATTTGTCTGTACCTTTAAATAACATGTGTTCAAGATAGTGCGCCAATCCTGTATGATCATGTGGATCTGTTTTGCTTCCTGCTTTGGTTGCAATAATCGTTTGTATGCGCGGCGTTTCTTTGTTTACACTTAATATAACGGTCAAGCCATTTTTCAAGGTATAAAATCGACTTTGCATTGGATCGGACGGCACAAAACGGTATTCGAATCCATTTGCACTCGCTTTAGACCATTTGCCATCTTGTGCAGTTAAGTTTGCAAACTGAAGCAACATAACTAAAGCAATGATTATTTTTTTCATTTCTAATATTTTGATTGTTGGTAAAAATAAAAAAAATCCGCTATAAAAGCGGATTTTAATATTGTAATGAGACTAATCGAATCTATTTGTGGATACCATCTTTTAATTCTGGATCTTTTGTCAAGATTAAATATTCATCAGCATCTTTTATACGCAAGAATTTCTTGTATTGATCATCATCCATGGTTTCACGAAGGCGTTTGTCACGTTGCATATAACATTGTTTCAAACGATAGTTTTTTTCCAAACTACTCAAATTTTTATTAACAATAATCAAATCAACATCATGACTACATTCTGTACAGATACCTTTAAATACTGGACGTTGTATTTTGGCTAAATCCAAATCATCGCACAAAACATCAAGGTTTGTGTAACGTTTTTTAACCACTGTAGTTTGATATTCAGATTCCTGGTTGGTCATTTTAATGACTTTCTCTTTACGAGCAGTTCGCTTTGCAGGAGCTGGTGGCGGCGGTGGTGGTGGTGGAGCAGGTGCTTGGTATTGGGTTGGTGCTGCAGCAGATGAATTGCCATCGTAGTACTTATCATAATTTGCTCTATTGGCATTATAGTTTCTAGTACCACCATAAGTTGTAGGATAACTTTGCGTACGTTGTCTACGTTCACGCTCTACTTTCGGTGCATTATCCTCAGCATATTGACGCTCACGCTCTGCACGACGAGCTAGGCGTGTATCAGAGATGTCAATTTCATCGTCGTATTCACGTTCGATGACACGTTTTTCCTTTTTATATTTACCATCTCGTTCGTCGTTAGTCGTTTTCACGTCATATTCACTCTCGACAGGTTTCTTATCGACTTCATTTTTATCAGGTTCGGTATGATAGCCTTTGACATCAAATTCAGGATCTGTAGTACTATTTTGATAGTATCTGCTTTTTTTATTTTTATTGGTTTGCGCATTCACATCGCTCATATAACCCGTAGCAACTAACATTACTGTCAAGGCTAATAATTGTTTCTTCATCTTAGAATTTAGATTTAAGTTCGAAAAGTATAAAAAGTTTTTTAAAAAATGTATTAAGTTGCGGTAAAATTAAAGAAATGTTGCGAAAAAGTACAATTGATTTTTTAAAATCACTAAAAAAAAATAACAACAGGGACTGGTTTGAAGCCAATAGAGGAGATTATGAAGCCGCAAAAGCAGATTTTACAACACTTGTAGAACATGTATTGGGCGAACTAGGCAAGCTAGATGCTCGATTTTTAGAGCTAAGCGCTAAAGACTGTATGTTTCGAATTAATCGAGATGTTCGTTTTTCTAAAGACAAATCCCCCTATAAGACCAATTTCGGAGCAGGGTTCACCATTGGTGGCAAAAAAAGTGCATTGGGCGGATTTTATGTTCATGTAGAACCAGACCATGGTTTTATAGGCGGTGGATTGTGGATGCCTCAGCCCGACCAACTCAAAAAAATCAGACAAGAAATTGATTATTCCTTTCATGAATTTAATAAAATCATTGAGGATAAGACATTTAAAAAAACATTTGGCACATTGGACATGGAAAATGCACTCAAAAATCCGCCAAAAGGATATGAAGCAGAAAATCCAGCTATAGAAATTATAAAATTGAAAAGTTTTGTAACAGGCTCACCGATTCAAAATAATGAGTGGGTAGAAAAAGGCATATTGACAAAAATTTCAACTTCTTTCAAACAGCTAAATCCTTTTATCTCATTTATCAATACCGCAATATCATCATAAAATATAAAAATATCATTAATATATATTAACCAATAATTTGAAATTCAAGTCAAAACTACCACAAACTGAAAAGTACAGAAAAAATACAAAAATGCATGAAACTAAGATTTAGCGTTATTTTCACAGATAAAATACTACAATTAAAAAAAACATTTTAGATATTTTGGGAGAATATATTGTAATTTTCAATGTATTGTTTTATAATTGTACTTTCTTTGTAAACAAGGAATATATAAAGTAAATTTGCTTTTATTAAAAAACGATAATAATTAACATGAAAAGATTATTAGGATTAAATGGAATGTTACTGCTTTCAGCGGTAATGTTAGCTACATCTTGCGGAACTAAAAAGTCAAGTAATTTGGTTTCTTCTAAAACAGGTTGGAATTTCAATGACACAAAATTAGGTGGTTTTGATGTACCACTATATGAAGGTCAGTATGTAGGACCGGGCCTTGCTTTTATCGAAGGTGGACGCTTCACCATGGGTCAAACAGATGAAGAT
>JBILCF010000123.1:0-8609 GCA_044353325.1 Chitinophagaceae bacterium
CATAAATTTTTGACCATGCACACAGCCCAACTGCTTAGAAGCGATGAATCTATATCAGATGCCAACTTTCATCATAGTGTATTGCTGATATGCGAAAACAACAACGAAGGTGCTTGGGGTGTCGTCTTCAACAAGCGTTCAATTCGAGTGTTCAATGAATTGATCGAGTTTCAACATTGTATTCCTTTTCCATTATACATTGGCGGTCCTATGGAAAACGAAAAATTATTTTTCGTTCATCGACGACCAGATTTGATACAAGATGGTCAACAAATCCATGACAACTTATATTGGGGAGGCAACTTCGAAAAAACTGTTGAACTTATCCAAAGCAAACAATTGACTGAAAACGATGTTCGATTTTACTTAGGCTATTGCGGCTGGGACACCAACGAATTAGAAGAAGAAATCCAAGAAGGTAGTTGGCATTCATGTCCTTTTGATACTGAAACTATTTTTACTGTTGATAAACAACCACTTTGGCAATCGCTTTTGAAGTTATAAAGGCTTTGTTAGAAAACACAAACTCCTCTTCATGAATTGCATAACCAAATTCGAGTCGTTAAGTACATCGAGTTTGCATTGCGGCACCGATAATAGTGGAAATCCTTTTTGTCTGCTTTGAGACAAAAAGATTGGAACGATAGCGGGTCTGCCGCCCAAACATTTACACTAAAAATGCTATAATTCGAACTTTTTATTGCTACCCTCTTTTTTTAAATATTTATTGACAAATTAAACCCAAATTACGCGATAGGATTTGAGGAACGAAAATTCTAGCGTGTTAGTTGGGTTTACCCCGATTTAGTATTTGTTGACAGATTTTGCAAAAAGCTGTATTACAAATACTTAATCGTTTCAGCATTTCTAATGCTGATTTTGGGTTAATAGTTTGCATTAGTCTATATTTACAATTTATCCTAAGTTTTGAATATATCACTAACATACCCATACTGGTCCATCCTCATTTGTTTATTACTGGGAGGACTTTTAACGGTACTATTGTACCGCAAACACCAATCTAGTTACAGCCACAAAGGTCTGTATTACGCTGTCACAGCTGCTCGCTTTCTTACCCTTTCAGGTATTGCTTTTTTGCTACTTTCGCCCATACTCCGATACATCAAAAAAACAGAAGAAAAACCAACCCTGGTTTTTATTCAAGATAATTCTGCTTCGCAAAAATTTGCATTCAAACAAATTGACAGCGTTGCATATCGCAACAATGTAAAAGAACTCCTGACCGAACTCAAACAAGACTTTAAAGTCCGCAAATACGCCCTTGGCGAAAAGCTAAGCGACACACTTAAGTTTGACTATAACGAGCCTCGCACCGACCTCGCTACTTCGCTCGAAACCCTTATGCAAACCCTCGAAAACGAAAACATAGGCAGTTTTATACTCGCATCCGATGGGATTTACAACAAAGGAACGTCGCCATTATCCATACCTTACCCGTTCAAAGGCAGCATGTACACCATAGGTTTGGGCGATACCACTTTACAAAAAGACGCATTAGTCGCACGTGTATTTGCCAACAAAGTAGTCCACCTCGGCGATCAGTTTGTGATTCGTAGCGACATCTCTACCTATGCATGCAAAGGCAGCGCCTTTACCGTAAGCGTATTTGCACACAATGCCAATCGCGTTATCGCATCCCAATCCTTCACCGCTACAGACGATCGATATTCCAAATCCATCGAAATCCAACTCGATGCCAAAAGCGCTGGTATACAACACTTCACCATATCTATTTCCAAAGCCGATGGCGAACAAAACCTAGCCAACAACAGTCAAGATGTGTACGTCGAAGTACTCGACAACAAAGACAAAATACTCATATTGGCCAATGCACCGCACCCCGATGTGTTTGCACTAAACGAAGCCCTCACCAAAAACAAAAACTACAAAGTAGACGTACAACTTGCTAGCACCTTCAAAGCCAATGCTTCCGATTACAATTTAATTGTCCTACACAATCTACCTTCTATAGGTTACAATGCCACAAGCATTATAGACCAAGCAAAAAAAACAGGCATATCATTATGGTTTATTTGTGGTTCTCAAACTGCCATTCCACTTTTCAACCAAACTCAAAATTGCCTACAAATTAAACCGCGAGGCATCAACAGTACTGATGTACAAGCTGTTATCAACCCAGACTTTTCATACTTTACACTCAATCCTAGTTTCAGTGTCAAATCGTTGCCGCCACTTGCAAGTCCATTTGGCGACTTTACTGCCGGACCATCTACGCAAATCCTCATGAAACAACAATTGGGTAGCGTTACCACCAACTACCCTCTTTGGCTCATGCAACAAAATGCAACGAGCAAAATCGGTGTATTGGCAGGCGAAGGCCTCTGGCGCTGGCGCTTGTACGATTACAACCAACACAAAAACCACAACCTTGTAGACGAATACATCCTCAAAACAGCCCAATACCTGGCCGTAAAGCAAGACAAACGACCTTTTAGAAGCATCCTCTCCAAGACTGTATTTACCGAAAGTGAACCTGTACTCCTCGATGCTGAACTCTACAACGACAATTACGAACTCGTCAATACACCCGATGCAACCGTAACTGTATTGGATCAAAACAATGCCAAGACCACCTTCACCATGAACAAAGAAGGCAATTCCTACACGCTCAATATGGGCAATATGGCGAACGGGCTATACAGCTACAGCGCATCCACAGCTTACAACGGCAAAAGCTATACCAGCACAGGCAAATTCAACATCATAGCCCAAAACATCGAAGAAGTAAACACCACTGCCGACTTTGGCTTACTCAACGACTTGGCCAAAACCTACGGAGGCGAATTTGTATTTGCCAACCAAGTCAAATCCCTGCGCGAAAAAATCAAAGCCAACCCCAACATCAAAACCACCATCCGTTCAAATATCTCTACCGAACCTCTCATCAATTGGAAGTGGCTATTTGGACTCTTTATTGTCTTGCTCAGTCTTGAATGGTTTATCCGCAAACGCAATGGCAATTATTAAGGAGTGTAATTTTATTTTTTTGGAGCTGGGCAGAAATAAATACTTCAATTATTGCAATCTTTACATTCCTATTGTTGCTACACTTCGGGGATACACGCATTATTAAGCTTATGCAATGCAATCAAATCTTTTTAATTTAAAAACATCAATCCTATTCGTGACAGAAAATGCAGATTGATTAAAACAATAATGAAAATGACATACACTATAATGAAGTAGACATAGATTCTAACTTTGGGGTGTCTTTCCCTAAAAAAACTTGATACATTTTCAAACAAAAGTCAAGAAAAATGGAACCAAGTAAAACAAAACAAGGATACACAAACAGTATCCAAACACATTTTCAAAAGGAACTACCCGAAGGTAGTTATGAGCTAGTGGAATTCCAAGAATAAAGAGTCAAAGCGCTGCTCCAAATTGCATTTAAAATCGTTAAAATGTAAACATTTCTATTTTATAATTTTTCGCATTCCAATATTAATTAACTAATTTGTAATACATTATTAATTTAAAAAATAATAATAAATAAAATTATAATGATTAAATTTGGTTTCAAAACCAACCAACTATGAAAAAAATTTTCATGCTCAGCATGAAAAGTCTCATATTATTGAGCCTTTTGCAAATCATTTCACTTTCTGGCTACGGCCAAATAATTATTAGTCAATACCACGAAGGTACCGGTACCAACAAATGGATAGAACTCACCAATATAGGCGGTACGAGTATCAATACGGCTTCTCCTCAATTGAAATTAGGTATATGGTCCGTAACAGGATCGACAGGTAATATAGCCATAACAGGTGCTCCAACACGTACTTTCAACCTCAATGTTACGATACCTGCTTATGGCTCTGTATTGATAGGCAATACTGGCAACGGAACCGAAATTCCTTACTTAACGGCTGCAAGCGCAGCACAAACCAATAATACCGTTATCAACTTTAATGGCAATGACGGTATAGCACTTTTGAATGCGAGTAATGTAATTTTGGATCAATTCGGAAATGGTATCAATGCGACAGATATTGGCTATGTGAGATTGACGAGTGTAACGAGTCCGTCTGCAACTTACGTACCATCGCAATGGAGCAGCGCTACTATAGCTTCTGTACAAACTGCTGGCACTGCAGTTCCTGCACGTTTGGGTTTTCAACTAAGCAATTTGTGTAGCACGCCTTCGGCGCAAGCTTCTTCATTGGTATTTGGAACTATCAATGCGACTTCGATAGCAGGTTCTTTTACATCCACTGCAACAGCAGATGAGTACTTAGTGCTTAGAACTACTTCGGCTACATTGTCTGCTAATCCGGTTGATGCAACTGTGTACAACGCTGGCAATATTATAGGTAATGCTACGGTAGTCAGTAGAAGTGCAAGCACTTCGTTTACAGCTTCGGGATTAAGTGGTTCTACAACTTATTATTTCCATATCATGTCTATTAAAAGTGTAGGTTGTACTGGTGGACCAAAATACCGCACTGTAACTCCATTAATTGGCAATGCAACTACAACAGAACCAACATTAAATTATTATTTTGGAAATTTCCACTCACATAGTGAATTCAGCGATGGCGAAGGTTTACCCTCTGGCGATTTTGGATTTGCGGATGCTGCACTTTGTATGGACTTCTTGGGCATTAGCGATCACAATCATACTCTAGCTGGTATGAACTTGGCCAATTGGGCTCCGGGTCGTAGTCAAGCTGTAGCATCTTCTACCCCAACCTTTTTGGCGCAGTATGGTATGGAATGGGGCGTTAGCAGTACAGGCAATGGACATGTAATCGTATATGGCATGGACTCTTTGATAGGCTGGGAAGCTGGTCAGTATCAAATCTTTGTAGCACAAACTGCTTATACGGGTGCAAACGGATTGTTTGATCGAATCAATAGACATGGAGCAAATTGTTTTGCTACATTGGCTCATCCAAACAATAGCGATTACAACGGCATTATGAGTTCTTACAACTTAATAGCGAATAACGCTATAGTAGGAACAGCTGTAGAAAACGGACCGCACAGTTCAATAGATACAACATACTCTGACTATCCATCTACTATGGGTTACTTAAGCTATTATAGAAATATGCTAGCGAGAGGTTATCATCTTGGACCAACTATTGACCACGATAATCATAACATAACACATGGTAGAACGGCCGCTTCTCGCACTGTAGTGTTATCCCCTTCACTTTCGGAAGCTGATATGTTGTCTTCTATGAGACTTATGCGTTTTTATGCATCTCAAGATTGTGCCGCTTTTATAACTTTTAAAATCAACAATAATCCATTGGGTAGTATCTTAACCAAACCAGGTGCTCCAGTGATAACTGTGACTACTGGGACATCGAGTCCTGTTACTTCATTAAAACTATACTCGGGTGTACCTGGCAGTGGTTCGAATGCAACGATATTGACAAGTACGACAAATGGCACACTCAATTATACACACGCTGCTTTGACCAATGGTAGTACAAGATATTATTATTTAGATATCACTGAGGCCAATGGGAAAAGAATTATAACTGCGCCAATATGGTATACGCGCAATGATGCTGCGCCTATGTTGGCTGTAACATCTCCAGCACAAGAAACTTCGGTCGTAGGATTTTTCCCTATTATGGAAGAAGGACGCATAGTAGCCAAATGGGTTTCTCAACAAGAAATAAAAGGCACTAAATACCAACTTGAAAAATCGGAAAATAACCTAAATTTCGAACCTGTATACAGCGAAGAAGGTAGAGGTTATTCGCCTTATCCAACTTATTATGGCTATGAAGATTTGGCTATAGAAAAAAACAAAAGTACTTATTATAGACTGACTCAATCTGACGAAACGGGTAAAATACTTTATAGCAAAACTATAGAAGCTGCCTACGAAAATCTAATGCCTTCTTCTATTACTGTATATCCAAATCCGTTTAGCAATGAATTTCAGTTGCGTATAGTTAATCCATATGAAGAGGAAACTCAGCTGGAACTTTTCACTGCTACTGGACAAAGAGTGTTGAGCAAAAATGTAGTGCTATTCTCAGGCGAACAAACTTTGGCAATTGAGACAGCAGGATTAGCAAATGGTTTGTACATATTGCGCTTAGTGGCTGGCGGTCAGACTCATTACAAAAAAATGATGAAAGAATAATTGATTGTCTATACAGTTATCACGAAACGCTTAACTAGCTTATTGCTTGTTAAGCGTTTTTTATATGCAATATACTTTCTATTGTGATTTAATGAATTGAGCTCTTTTATAAATAATATGAATTACACCAGAATATCACATATTTATAAAAGCGTTTTGATTTACGAAATACTTTGATTTGTATTATTTTTGAAAGCAATTGATACATTATGGCAAAGCTCACATTAGCGCCTCATTATTTTAAATCACAAGATGACTTTAGGGTTTGGCTTGCCAAAAATCACAAAACGGCATCAGAGTTGTTGGTTGGTTATTACAAAGTAAAAAGTGGGAAAGCATCCATGTCTTGGTCTGAATCTATCGATCAAGCTTTATGTTTTGGTTGGATAGATGGGGTACGAAGAACCATTGATGATGAACGATATTGTATTCGATTTACGCCTCGCAAACAAAACAGTATTTGGAGTGCAGTCAATATTGAAAAAATGGCACAACTTACAAATGCAGGATTAATGACAGAAGCCGGAACTAAAACATTCAGTTTTAGAACCGAACAAAAATCAAATATCTATTCGCATGAAAATGAAGCTAGCGAATTAGACCCAAATCTAGCAACTCAACTAGAACAAAATACTATAGCCATGAAGTATTTCAACAACCAAGCTCCATCCTACAAGAAGGTAATCATTCATTGGATTATGTGTGCTAAACAAGAAAAAACAAGACAAGCACGAATAGAAAAACTCATACAAGCTAGCGAACGTCAGGAACGTGTGTTATAAACTTTAAATTAAATACAAATCAAGCATATTATCGTTTCAATACAATTCTAAACATAGTGCCTTTACCCAATTCAGATTTTTTGACAAAAATATCACCATAATGATATTCTGATACAATACGTTTGGCCAAAGACAAACCAAGCCCCCACCCTCGCTTTTTGGTCGAAAAACCAGGTTTAAAAACCCGTTTAATATTCTTAGAAGAAATGCCTTTGCCTGTATCAGTTACATCAATAATCGTTTGAGTGATTTCATCTTTAATATCCAATCGTATTTCGCCTTTGCCATCCATAGCATCCAATGCGTTTCGGATTAAATTTTCTATAACCCAATCAAACAATGGACCACTAATGACGACCAATATATCTTCTTTATTGGAATGAATGCTAAACTTCACATTTTTAGAAGCACGCTTTTCCATATAAGATACAATATTGTTTAAATGCTCGAGCAAATGTTCTTCTTCAAGTTGAGGTATACTGCCAATTTTAGAAAAACGATCAGCGATTAGTTTTAAACGTTCTACATCCTTTTGCATTTCGGTTAAGGCCGATTTTTCGACTTCCGTTTCTTTCAAATATTCTATCCAAGCCACCAAGGATGTCAAAGGAGTACCGAGCTGATGGGCAGTTTCTTTGCTCATGCCTACCCACACACGATCTTGAATTTGTCGGTTAGAAGAACTAATAAAAAATACAACGAGCAACAAAAACAAAAATAAGATCAAGAGTAAAACGAATGGAAAATAACGCAATTGGGTAAGCAATTCAGATTCGCCATAAAATACAAACTGACGTTCCGTATCCGATATTTTCAATTCGACAGGCGTGTGCATTCCTTTTAAATCAATCAATACAGACTGAAGATACAAGTCTAGATTTTTATAATTTCCAATTGAAGTTGTATCAATATTATTATACGTGATGATATTTTCCTTTGCATCGGTTAAAATAAGGGGAATAGTTGTATTAGAATTAATTACTGTTGCTGCTAAAATGGAAAAATTCTCTGTTTCTTTCGCAACTAATTCTAATGCTTGTTGGATGAGTTCGACTTTCTTTTTCTCTTCAATAGCTAGTTTATTTGTCAATCTATTGGCAAAAAACATTGACACAATCGCAATTGCAACTGCGATGAGTACTAAAAAATTATTCCAATTTATATATTTTCTCAAATCAATACGAACTATCAACTAAAGGTAAGGCCTTTTTATGCATTCTACCAAGTCAAAAGAAATTTTCGATTAAAAAAGGATTGTACATCAATTATATTAATAACTATAAACAATAATCACATACACTTTCTAATGTCCAAAATTGATCAATTTCAATAGTTCTTAAAAACAAAAAGCTTCCGTTTCCGGAAGCTTTTAAAATATACGATAATTTAAATTATTGCTTTACAAACTTAACGTTTCCGTTCACATTTGCATTTTTAACATTCAAGATATACAAACCAGAAGCTAAATTCGCTGTTGGAATTGAATACATGTTTTTACCACTTGTAGTTTGAATTGTTGTTTTAGTAATTACATTGCCCATAGCATCTAAAATAGTCAACACATACTCAGATGCATTTGCATCACGCATTTGTAAAGGCAATAGGTTTGTTACATTGCCTAACACCAATACATCCAAACCGGCTTGTTCAAATGATAAAACTCCAACAGGCCC
>JBILCF010000253.1:0-2769 GCA_044353325.1 Chitinophagaceae bacterium
TATACATAATATCATGATTGAAATAAAAGTACCACCAGTTGGAGAAAGTATCAATGAAGTAACCCTTGTAAAGTGGAATAAACCTGATGGCGCATGGGTAGAACGCGACGAAGTACTATGTGAATTGGAAAGTGAAAAAGCAACTTTTGAACTTAATGCCGAACAAGCTGGTATTTTAATTCATGTAGCAAAAGATGGCGATAACCTGGCAATAGGCGACATGGCTTGCAAAATAGACGACAAAGCAGAACGTCCCGCTGATGCACCTAAAGTGGATGTAGCGCCTACCACTTCTGCTCCACCTAAAATGGAATCAGCTGCTCCAACAGTTGCGAGTACACCTACTCCAGACAAAGATATTAAAGCTACTCCTGTAGCTGCACAAATGATAGCAGATAAAAAAGTAGATACGTCACATATACATGGCACGGGACCTTTGGGCAAAATCACTAAAAATGATGTGCTTTCAGCACTAGAAAAACCAGGTACTTTACCAGGTGCTACTTTATTCGCTCGCGATGACAAACGCGAAAAAATGAGTAACCTTCGCAGAACAGTCAGTCGCCGATTAGTTGAAGCTAAAAACACAACAGCAATGTTGACAACTTTCAACGAGGTCGACATGACTGCTATCATGGAGACTAGAACCAAATACAAAGATGCTTTCAAAGAAAAACATGGTGTTGGTTTGGGCTTTATGAGTTTTTTTACCAAAGCATGTACGATTGCCTTGCAAGAATGGAAATCAGTTAACGCTTATATTGACGGAGATGAAATCATTTACCACAATTATTGCGATATTTCTATTGCAGTAAGTGCTCCAAAAGGATTGGTAGTTCCAGTTATACGCAGTGCCGAAAGCTTGAGTATGGCTGAGATTGAAGCCGAAGTAGTCAAACTAGCTACAAAAGCACGTGACAACAAATTAAGTATTGAAGAAATGACTGGTGGAACCTTTACAATCACCAATGGTGGTGTGTTTGGCTCATTGATGAGCACGCCAATTATCAATATTCCTCAATCTGCAATACTCGGAATGCATAAAATCCAAGATCGACCTATGGCTATCAATGGTCAAGTGGTCATTCGACCAATGATGTATCTTGCATTGAGTTATGACCACAGAATTATAGATGGTCGTGAGAGTGTTGGCTTTTTGGTTCGTGTAAAAGAATTGCTAGAGAACCCAATGTTGCTACTTGCTGGAGTCGATCCTTCTAAGTTGCTGCTTGAATTGTAAGCTGATGTTTGTAGAATCTTATCTCCAAGCTGCTAGCGACTTAATACAGCAATACGAATTACAACAGCCTTTACATCTTTACCTCAAAGCCTATTTTAAACAAAATAAAAAATATGGCTCGCGAGACCGAAAGTACATTGCAGAACTTGTTTATGCTTATTACCGTTTGGGTAAGCAACAAATAGACCTCTCGGTACGTGAAAAACTTTTAATTGCTTCTTTTCTAAAAAGCGAATTGCCAATTTTGTTTTTTGAAAAAACAAAAAAAGAACTTGCAACTAATTTTACTTTAACCTTACAGGAAAAATTGAAATGGGTTGAAGAAAATTACTGCATATCCTTCAAAGTTCCTTACTTATTCAGTAATCAATTAACCAATGAAGATTTTACTCTATTAAGGTATTCGACGCCACGTGTGTTTATTCGCATTCGAAAAAACAAACGAGACATTCAACAGATTTTATCCAAAAATCAAATTGAGTATATCGAAGAAAATAATGAATGTTTTTCGATGCATGCCAATGTAAAATTGGACGAATTGCTTGCACCAGCAGATTATGTGATACAAGACATTGCTTCACAACAAACTGGCCATTTTTTTGAACCTCACGCCAAAGAACGATGGTGGGATTGTTGTACAGCAAGTGGCGGTAAATCCATTATGTTACTTGATAAGCAACCTAATATTCAATTGACCGTAAGTGATGTCAGAGATTCTATTCTTAAAAGTTTGCACCATAGGTTTAGTCAATACAATTACCAAAGTAAATATGTATCTCATTCAATCGATTTATCGCAACCAGTTACGCAATTTCCATCTAATTATTTTGATCAAATTATTTGCGATGTACCATGTAGCGGATCAGGCACATGGGCACGATCACCTGAACAGTATTATTTTTTCACTGAAGAAAAACTAAATGAATTTCATTCAAAGCAATTGGTCATAGCTTCTGAAGCACTTCAAAAATTAAAACCAGGGGGGACATTATATTATATTACGTGTTCAGTTTTTGAACAAGAAAACAATGCCATTGTAGATCAATTAATGCAACAAAATTGCAGTTTAGCATCATCAAAATTAATTCGTGAGACAACGAAAGGCGGTGATTCTTTATATATCGCTGTCATAAAAAAAGACTTCTAATTTTTGAGTTTTAGCTGATTTGATTAATTTCGCTTCCCAAATCGGGATGTGGCGCAGCCCGGCTTTGTAGTTCGTTTTGAGGAACGAAAAACAGAAATACAAGTCCCGATTCATCGGGATTAGCGTTGAGTTGACGACTTTATACAGTCAATATTCGGGATGTGGCGCAGCCCGGTTAGCGTACACGTCTGGGGGGCGTGTGGTCGCTGGTTCGAATCCAGTCATCCCGACAAGCAAAGTCGTTCTGATGAACGGCTTTTTTAATACAATTTCAACTTACCCAATCGATCCATTTCTTTAGAAATGATTTGTTTCAACGCAGTTTGTCGTGCTTCCTTATTTTTATAAATCAAACGATGATCTAAAACTGAAACAGCAATGT
>JBILCF010000124.1:0-8551 GCA_044353325.1 Chitinophagaceae bacterium
TATACTTCTTAATAATTATAAGCTCAAATTATAAAAAATATTTGAATTTTTTTTACCATGGAATTAGAGCATTAATTATTAAATGCTAACTATGTTCATTTTGTAATCGAATATAAAAATTAGTTGATATTATCACTTGCATTCCATTCTGCAAATGAAGTAGGGGTTTCCTCTAAGCGTATTGAGACCAACTGATTGGATACAGGAAATAAAGGTTTCAATTTGTGTACAAAACTTAATAATAAATTTTCGCAAGTAGGCTGATAAGGAACTAGGATGACTTTTTCGAACTCATTAGATATTACTTCAGACTTAGAATAAGGTGCATCTTCGTTTAATACTAAAGCATGATCGTATGTGTTTAAAATCTGTTCCTTTACGATTTGTTTCAAATCGCCAAAGTCTACTACCATACCCAATTTTACATCACTACTATCGAGTATGGGCATTCCCATCAAGGTTACGCTTAGATGGTAGGTATGCCCATGTATGTTTTTGCATGGTCCATCGTAACCAAATAAGGCGTGTGCCATATCAAATGTAAACTTCTTTGTTACTCGTATTTGTTGTGAAAATTCCATGTGTTAAAATCTTGGTGCAAATGTAAAATCTTGAACGTAATAGTTCCAATTTATTAAAGGTTTATAACGTTACAATAAGAGGATTAATGGTTTTAAATGCTGACTTATTTTAAATTTAAACTGCGTTTAATGCTATTTCGATCGGCATAACCTTCAATATTCATTTCTACTTTTCCTTTTTTATAATAAATCATCAATGGAATACTGCGTATTTTCATATCATCCGCTAAGGATTTGTTTTTGTCAACATCAATTTCTATAATTTTTATCTTGCCTTTATATTCTTCTTGTAATCCATCCAATTCGGGTTTCAACATTTTGCAAGGGCCACACCATACTGCTTTAAAATCGACCAATACGGGGATATCTCCATTCGTCAATTGTTTAAATTCATCTTTAGTCATGCCTATCCAACTACTGACTTCGGCTTGTTTGGTTGTATTTAACGGAAAGTTTTTTGCTTTCCATTGCAATATTCCACCTTGCATATTGTACAGCGCAGTAAATCCTTTTTTGCTCAATATATCATAAGCCGAACCGCTTCTGCCACCCGAAAGACAATAAATAAACAAGGGCCTGTTTTTGTCCAATTGATCCATTTTTTGTTCAAATTCTGGACTATTAAAATCTATATTCATGGCATTATTTAAATGTTCTGTTGTAAACTCTTGTGCCGTACGTACATCTACTAGGTATTCATTTTTAGTTTCGACCAATTGACGTAAATAATCTTCGGGCGAGATGGTTTGCGCTTGCAATGTTGTTGTGCTGAGCAAAGACAACAATGCAAACAGCGATTTTTTATTCATGATGTTCTTCATATAAAATTTAGACATATTAGTTGAAAACAAGTTTAACCGACTTCAACAATGAGGAATTTTAAATAATTCGTATTTTCCATGTTGAAAATAATAGGATGATCAGATGCCTGCGCTCTAAAGCAAACTTGACGCAATGGACGCTTGGCATCTTTGGCTGCCATTTGTATGATATCCATAAACATGTCTGGAGGTACCAAATTGGTACAAGAAGCTGTGACCAAAAAGCCACCTTTTTTAACCAATTTCATGGCTCTTAAATTGATTTCTTTGTAACCGGCTATGGCTTTATCGATATTGGCTCTTGATTTGGTAAATGCTGGCGGATCTAACATCACCACATCCCATTGGCGCTGACCTTCTTTACTCCATTGTTTAAGTTGGTCAAATGCATTAACTGATTCAAACGAGCAAATGTCTGAAAGTCCATTCAATTCGGCATTGCGTCGAGCGGTTTCGACTGCAAAATCAGAAATATCTAATCCTAAGACTTTCTTAGCTCCATAATGCGCAGCATGAATACCAAATGTACCGGTATAGCAAAAGGCTTCCAATACATCTGCATCTTTGACGATACGACTCACTTCGCGACGATTATCTTGTTGATCGAGAAAGTAGCCTGTCTTTTGACCTTTAACGATATCGACTATAAATTTCAAGCCATTTTCATTGATGACTATTTCTGTGTTGAATTCAGGAGAAAGAAAACCTTTCTTTTGTTCAAGGCCCTCAAGTTCACGCACTGGAACATCATTGCGTTCATAAATACCTTTGGGTGAAAATAGTTTATTTAGTGCATCTACGATAGCGTCTTTCCACAAATCCATACCAAGAGACATGGTTTGTATCACAAAATAATCGTTGAATTTATCAATAATTAAAGATGGTAAACCATCGGCTTCGCCAAATACCAAACGACAGTTTTCAATGTAACCCAACTTTTGACGATACGCCCAACAAGCTGCTATTTTATGATAAAAAAAATCAGCATTGATTTCTTCCTTTATATCGCGTGTTAGTAGTCTTACTTGTATTTGAGACAAAGAATTGTAATACCCACGTCCTATAAAGTTACTTTGCGTATTATGCACATCTACAATTGCGCCATCAGGTGTATCTCTTGCTACACTGGCTATTTCGTTGTTATATATCCAAGGATGGCCTTTTAATACGCGATCTGATATTTTACTTTTTAGGATAACTTTAGGGTTCATTCGTTCTATCTTGTTTTGATGATGTAAAATCGTTCAATTTCGCCAAAGATAGTCATATAATTTAATCCAATGAAAACTCTAATAGGAATGGACAAGAATATAAAAATTAAGTTTACGAATACAAATCGAATTTATTCATAATCTGTGATTGAATTCAGATTAAACATGGGTTTAAGTTCATCGTGAACGTTGAATTTAAAATACCTAACAAACATAGTGAGCCTTATTTTTTAATAAACTGTGTTGTTATTTTTTTAGATTTGTCATAATTAATCGAAAGGATATAAACTCCTGTTGACAAGTCTTTTATATTAATTTGGTTATTATAAATTGTATAATTTGAAATGAATTGTCCTTGAGCATTATAGACTTGAGCGGTTTGAGGTAGACTGTAATTAGTTAATTGAAGTTCAATGACATCTTCACTTGGATTCGGAAAAATATTAAATTTTACTTCGACTAAATCTTTTGATGTTGATAAAGGTTCCGCATTTATATAAGCAATTCTATTTGCATAACTGATATTTCCTGGTATCTGCAAATTGTTTTGAGTAAATGCACCACCAAATAAAATTTTGTCATTCGAAAGGAATGAGGCATTTACGTTTGAATTTAAATTCACCCCTTCAGATATATAAGCCTGATTGCTTTGATATCTCAATACTGCATGATGATTTGAAGTATACATCATTGTGTTACACGCAAATTGACCAAATAAATGTAGTTTTTCATTATCAGTACACATTGATTTGATTTGTTCATTTAATCCACTTGAGTATAAGTTTTTAAAAAGTACTTTCCATTCTGTAGGTGTTAATAAGGCAATGGCACAAGAATCAGTTCCTTTGATGAAATCACATCCTGCATATAATTCATTTTTAAAAATCTGAAAGCAATTCACAGGTGTTAAAGTACCAAAATGCGACATCATAACCAACCCATTAGGATTATAAATAGCTACATGCTTTCGTAATGCTCCTGTAGGTAGTTCAAAATCCCCTCCCAGATAAAGTTGGTTTTCAAATACTTGCATACACCGAATTTCATTGCCGTAAAGACCCGTATTAGCATCATTCCAACTTGTGCCATTCCATTTTGATAATAAATCTCCTGCACTATTTGAGGCTGCAAGCAGTTCATTATTAAATTTAATAATTGCAGTGACTGGATTATTCAATTGGCCAAGGCTTACAAAGGGCTGAATGCTTGAAAGCATATCGTACATGACTATGTTTTTAGCAGATAGTCCATTGGCTTCAGTAAAATCCCCACCAATGTATATATTTGATCCATCAACAAACAAAGCTTGTACTTTGCCATTAATTCCATTCAAAATAGGGGTGATTTCATAAGTAGTACCATTATAAGTCACTAAGGCAATATTGTTACAAGTTTGATTATTTTTCAATTCTTTAGAAAATAATCCACCTATTATATAAGTTGTTGGATTGATTGTTGCCATACAAAATACTTCTCCATCAACACCTTCACTGACTTTGCTCATGCCTATAGTACTTGGGTATCCAGGTTGAATCCAAGCAAGCTCGTCTTGTGTAAATCCATGCATTGAAGCCCAACTTTTTAATTGAGGATGTGTAATTTCATTTACATAAGCAAAACGCTGGTTCATATTTATTTCTTGGGCCAAATTTTCATGTCCACTTTTTAACATTAAATATCCAACAGCGCAATGGACACCTTTTCTGTCAATAAATACTGGGTTTTGATAACTTAAAAAGTCATTGGTAGGGAATACACCTTGCATAGCATAAGTATTGAGTTCATTCAACAAATCTTCTCGATGTTGTCGTTGAGTAGAACTTAAATGATTGGTTGAAACTGATTTTAAGTGTTGCACAACTAAGCTTAAATGTTGTAATATTTGGTCGTTGAATGTTGAGTTTTCAGGTAAGGTAGAAGATTGAACCCATTCTTGATTTGTTGGCATGACAAGCCATTGTCTGTTTACTTTGCTGAGTTGTTGAATGTCAGTAGCAAAGGCTTGCAACATAGACATTAAACTTATGACGCCGAAAAGGAATATTTTTTTCATGAATTTCTGTTTTGTACCTAAAATTATAAGACGAAATTACTTATAATTTTGTTAGTGATCAGAAGTACATAGGCAAAAAAATAGTGTCAGCAGAACATTTAAGGATTGTATTCAATAGCAAATACATGAAAGGCTTTATTTGTAATCTATCAATTCCACAACTATTTCGTTTCGTCTATTTTCTACTTGGTAGGGTGGGTCATAGCCCAAAAAACTAAATTGGTTCGAATGTTTGATGTTTGCTTTTGTTAATTCTTCTTTTAAAATAGTTTTATATCGTTCTATTTTTTCATTGTCTGCAAAACCATCAAATCGAATAGCAGCTAGTATTCGTTGACCTTGTTGCTCAAAAGCTATTTTAGAATTGTTTGGAGAAGGCAATTGATTCAATTCAAGATTTGAAGGAATCATAAAAAGCATTTTAGAGGTATCGCCCAATTCCATGACTACCGGCGATGTCATTGCAATTTTTTGATTTCTATCATTGTCACCAAATATGTATCCAGCTAACACACTAAATCCATCTCTTGAATTTTCTCTGTATCCTTTTTTAGTGAGTTTTACACTAGAAAATAAGGCTGGTTCATAGGATCGTATTTCAAATTTGTCAAATGTTTTCACAACCTTATAGTTCAGCTCTTCAGTATTTGATTGGTTGTCAAACGAACTCGACTGTCCTGGTGTTAGCATATGTAAAATTGAAAGTAAAAATAACGTAATGAAGTGCATGTGTAGTGTTGGTTTAATTCACAAATATGATTCTTTAAACTAGTAATTATTATATAGATAATTGATAACGTATTTTCAATCAAACAAGTATTAGCGCTTAATATAAGTAATGTCAATGAACACAACGTTCAAACTCGCTTAAGGATTAAAAGGCACAAACGAATTGCCATCGAAATAATACACACCATTATCCATGGTACCTAACCACAATTTACCTTGATTGTCTTTGTACATTGAAACCAAATTGACTATTTCGTTCCCTTTTTTAACATCGTACTTGGTAAGGATAGGTTCAATAGATTTGTCTTGTGAAGGTCTGTACTTAAACACACCTTGATCCCAAGTTGTCAGCCAAATATCGCGTACAATAATAGTTATCTAGCTCCGAATGGGAAAGTGTATATAGGAAATAGCAATGGAGTCAATAAAAGCATGCCCTTTATAGACAATGCAAATATTAGAGGATTAGGCTGTGGATTAAAAGGGCGAGGTTACAGTGCATTTAATCAAACATTTACCAATTTAATGGTTCCACCCAATCTCCCCTTCTATGGTCTAGGCAAGCTCGAAGGCAGTGCCTGCGATACCATCAAACCCTACGTAGAACCACCACCAATTGCATCTGCTGAAATCATAGTGCCGAATGCCTTCTCGCCCAATGGCGATGGTAAAAATGATACTTGGCATATCCTCAATATACCCCAACTTCAACAAGCAGGTATAACTATACAAGCTGTAGGTGTGTACAACCGCTGGGGCAATGAGGTGTTTAAAAGCAGTGATATTAACTTTGCTTGGGATGCCAAAGGTTGGGTAAGTGATACGTATTATTATTATATTCGGTATCGTACCAAAGCAGGTATAATCCAAGTGCAAAAGGGTAGTGTGAGTGTGGTGAGATAGAAGTTATCTTTAATCGAAGGTTTAAACTTTAGGTTAAGAGCAAGTAATAACTCATTTTTATAATCCAAATTTTGCATTCCCTGCATTTCATAAGCTTAATAAAGAATATGTCCCCGATGTATAGCCGTGGTGGGAACGACTCCGCCGTGCGGAAGTGGACAACACGAAGTAGCTAAATATTGTAAGTAAGTCTAGCTCCAAAGTATTCTTCATCAGATTATGCTCTTTCGCAAATTTCTTTGAGTTTGAGTAAGGCCTTGGGGTAGGGTGTGGTTAAATGAATGGCAAATTCGGGTGAGGTTTCCATGTCTACTGTAAGGGATGTAACGCCATTGTTGTGAACGAATGTGTAGTTTTCGAGGCTATTGGCCCATTTTTCTACTTCTGGTCCTGCGGTTATTTCTTCGCTACCTTTGAGTAGTCCATAATGTTTGATTGAAACAAATTCATTTTCTTTAATTTCTACGACCTCAGCTACCATGCCCATTATTTCACCTTGTTTGTCTATGCTCGTAAAATAGATTTTGTGGCCTAGTTCCCACTTACCTTCGTAAGTGGATGTTGGTCCAAATATTGAAGTCCATTTGTCGTAAGTAGATTTGATGCTCAAGCCTAGCATGGTATCGTAAACTTTGTCTACAGCTGCGTGTATGTCTATTGTAAAATGTAGTTGTTGCATAATGAAATTTTTATTGTGGTTCAGATTGTTTCACAAATTTAACTATTGGATGATTAGAATTCCGCAATTATCGATGAACTTTCTATGACTTTATTAATCTTCATGTTGATGCTTTGCATGTCTTGTAATTTTGAGTTTTACCTCATCGTATACTAAACCTATCAATAATAAGCTAGCAGTAAAAATCAATACGTATAGATTAATTTTAGTGTACAATATGCCGCCAAGCAATCCACCCAAAAAGAAGAAACTGATTATGGTTAATCGAAGTTTGATGGATGAGTAGAGTTTTTCTTTTTCATGCGGTAGTTTATAAAAGAAAAGTTGTGATAGTTCTATACCCAAATCTGTAAAAAGTCCTGTTAAATGGGTGGTTCGTACCGTGGCATTTGAAATAGAAGTAACCAAGGAATTTTGAATACCCATAGCAAATAATAGTGAGCAAGCCAGTACATTTGGGGCATGTAAGATTAAGTATTGTCCAAATAGAGCGATAGCAAACAACAACATGCTTTCTAGTATAATGGGTATTCGATAGATTAGTCTTTCGTTGCGGGTGGATACATACTCGACCAATAAATTTGAAATAAATGAACCTAAAAAGAAAAACAAAATATACATAAAATAATTGAGCCCTTGGCTCAAATTAAGCTTAAATACTTCATCGATAAAATACGCAAAATGACCAGTGACATTGGTGGTCAAAGTATGTACGGCCAAGAATCCAGCAATATTAACTACACCCGCTACAAAAGACAATAGAGAAGCAATCCTTAAATTGTGCACCAACGTTCTTCTCTTTCCTTTGTGTCTAAACATGATGTGGTTGAGAAGTTAATTGTATTATCATAATGTAATAGTGTGACGCATCAAATGTATATTTATTTATTGGCAATCACTAATGCGGAAAATTCGTATGAAGGAATCCAATTGAGATTAATTGAGCATGCTTATATTCAATGTTATTTGTGAATCATCCTCTTGGATAGAATTAAACATGAATTAAATTGGTTGTCATGGCTCGGCATTTTAATAAAAATTATTTCCACTTATTTTGATTTTTGTTTTCCTTTTTTATTTAAATTTGACAAAACAATATGTATGAAATTACTTTATATTTACATAGCTATTGTAGGGATATTTATCAGCTCATGTACAAAGAAAGCCAATGTAACAGTATCCGAACTTAATGGTACATGGAAAAAACAGTTCAGTTTATCTAAGAATGACAAAATTGTGATTGAACAAGATTCGATATGTACTTGGTATAATTATCATAATACAATGCGGACTAAAACATTTAAAGTAAAATATTCTATAGATAAAAGCAGAGTGTATTTATACGAAGATGATTGTAAGCGCGACCAATTTGAGATATTGAAAGATCGAAATGGAAGACTTCTCTTCAATGTATATGATTATATGTTAACAACTGGGGAAGGAAGTGCACAAACCCAAACTGCTACGTATAAGAAAGAGTAATTTGCCTCAGTTCATACTCATTGATTACATTGATCATTGAGCAACATTGTGATTTTGTTTAAAATGTTTCCATGTAAATAGAATAGGAAGTG
>JBILCF010000126.1:0-8398 GCA_044353325.1 Chitinophagaceae bacterium
AAATTCATAAATGCCAATACAATAGATAAGAAAGCAGTCATACTCCAAAACGACTGCCAATCCCATACGCCAGGAAATGCATTCGCAATAGATTTAAATCCACCAAGTCCTTTATAAGCTCCTGTTTTAGGATTCAATATCATTTTAAATTGAGCGATGTACATATTGAGTTTTTCAACAGTTTTGTTCCAGCCAGCAGGTATTGATTCAAAGAAACTGTATTTTTTAGTTTCAATTTTAGCCAAGCCTAAACTATCCATTTTTTTCATGTCATAAAAAATAGGAACTAAGCCCAATTTTCTATCTTCGATAAATGAAGAAGTAAGATGCAACGTATCGGTATTTCGTAATACAGTTAACTTCGCAGAATCGCCCGTTGTGATTAATAAGGAAGTGCGAATTTCATCAAAATATTGTACTTGTTTGCCATTGACATCTAGGATTAAATCCCACTCTTTTAGTCCAGCTTTTTTGCCTGGGGTTTCACCGATACCATCAAACGAACCTACGATAGCAGGTACACGAGGGTCCATCATCAAGGCGCCTTTCTTTTTGCGACCAATTAAATCTCCTATTAAACTTTCTGGAAATTGCAAATTGACTTCAGTGCCATTGCGGTTTACTGTCGCAGACTTACCTGTAATGACAGCGTAGGTTAAATTTTCGAGGTATTCAACGGGTTTGCCATCTACAGAAACTATTTTATCACCTTGTTCAAATCCTATTTTAGAAAAAATACTATCTTGGAAGGTAATGCCATATTTCATGGAAGAAACAGGTACTTTTTGTTCGCCCCAAACAAACAAGACCATAGCGTAAATAACAATGGCTACGATGACATTCATGATAATACCGCCTAACATAATGATGAGACGTTGCCAAGCTGGTTTGCTTCTAAACTCCCAATCTTTAGCTGGTTGCTTCATGGATTCGGTATCCATACTTTCGTCTATCATACCCGATATTTTGACGTAGCCACCAAGCGGAAGCCAACCTACGCCATATTCGGTATCTCCTATTTTCTTTTTAAACAAAGAAAACCAAGGATCAAAAAATAAATAAAATTTCTCGACACGACAGCCAAACCATTTGGCTGTAATATAATGGCCAAATTCGTGTAGAATAACTAAAATACTTAAGGCTAATATCAATTGTCCGGCTTTGATACCGACAACGGCCCAATCTATTGCTAATAAGTGCATATAATGGTTGGTCTAGTTTTTAATCAGTGTAGATGCGTATTTGCGGGTTTCTTCGTTGGTATCGATATAATCCTGCAAATTTGGTTTTTCGATGAAGCTAATTTTTTCCATACTTTGCTCTATGATATCACTCATTTCGAGAAAGCTGATTTTGTTGCGTAAAAAAGCATCAACGACTATTTCATTTGCAGCATTTAAGATACAAGGCATGTTTCCACCTTTAAACATAGCATCTTTTGCGAGTGCAAGATTACGGAAAGTTTTTGTATCGGGCGCCTCAAATGTCAGTGAAGGGTAATTTTTAAATTCAAGTCGTTTGAAATTGTTTTTAATCCGATTTGGAAAGCCCATTGCATATTGTATAGGCAATTTCATATCGGGCAAGCCCATTTGAGCTTTCATGCTACCATCTTCAAATTGTACCATGGAATGTATGATAGATTGAGGATGCACCAAAACTTCGATTTGATCGTTTTCTAAGCCAAAAAGCCATTTTGCTTCAATCATTTCCAAGCCTTTGTTCATCAGACTGGCAGAATCAATGGTAATTTTTGCACCCATAGTCCAGTTTGGATGCTGCAATGCATGGTCTTTTTTTACATTGATTAAATAATTGGGTTTTTTACCTAAAAAAGGTCCACCAGAAGCGGTTAAAATAATTTTTTCGATTTTGTTTTGATGTTCACCGACTAGGCACTGAAATATAGCTGAATGTTCACTGTCTACAGGAATCAACGAACTTTTATGTTTAATAATCAAATCTGAAACCAAATCGCCACCAACAACCAAGGTTTCCTTATTGGCTAAGGCAATAGTTTTGCCCGATTGAATAGCAGCTAAGGTTGAAGACAAGCCAGCATAACCAACTATAGCAGCCAGTAAAATATCATAAGTATCACTAGCTGCAATTTCGATGAGTGCTTTTTCACCAGCAAATACTTTAATATTGTGTGAAGACAAGCTTGAATTAACTTTGTTATAATGGTCTTCATTACCAATTATCACGATATTAGGTTTGAATTCGAGAGCTTGTTCAATCAACAAATCAGCATTATTATACGCTGTGATAACTTCTGCTGAAAATAAATCAGGGTTTTCTCTTATGACGTCGAGGGTTTGGGTTCCGATCGAGCCTGTACTGCCATAAACGGCTATTCTTTTACTCATGTAAACAATAAAATCAATTTCTTAAGGGGTTAAAGTTACTACAATATGACTGATTTACGGCTATTCATTTTTTTTTAACGTGAATTTAAACCTATTCGAAAGTAGTTAGTCTATGGTTAATAAAAAACAACTAAAATGAACACAAACACTTTGAAACTTGGCTTTGTAGCCTTAGCATTCTCTGCAAGCGTATTAATGGTATCGTGCCAACGCGATAAATTATCCCAAGACGAAGACACGGAAATGGCGAATGATAACTCGCTGAGTGAATTTGTCTATGATGATATCGATCAAATTGCAGACGATGCCTCAACTAAACAAACTGGCGATAATCTGGGTAACTACAAAACATCAAGTAATTGCGCTGTGATTACGCACGATACGCTTTCAACACCAAAATCCATTACAGTTGATTTTGGTACCACAAACTGTCTTTGTAACGATGGTCGCTACCGCAAAGGACAAATTTTGATTACTTATACAGGGAAATATGCAGATTCGGGAAGCATGCGTAACATTACGTTTAACAACTACCATGTCAACAACAACCATATTATGGGTAGTAAAACCGTTGAGAACATGGGTAAAAACGCCAATAATCAAACTTACTTTGATATAGATGTCAATGGATTAATCATCAAAGCAACTACAAGTGATTCAATTATTTGGAATACAAACCGTGTACGTACATGGGTTCAAGGTGAAGGCACTTCGGCTTGGGCAGACGATATCTATCACATTAGCGGTAGCGGCAGTGGTAAACGTGCCAATGGCAATACTTGGACTATGAATATCATCCAACCATTAGTTAAAGACTTAAGTTGTAATTGGATTTCAGCAGGTGTTATAGAACTACAACCAACTGGAAAAGCACTGCGTACCATCAATTTCGGTAATGGTAACTGCGATAATCAAGCAACAGTAACCATCAATGGAGGTACTTACACAATCAATTTGAACTAAGTATAGCGATTTAATACCTTGAAAATGGTATAAATACTGGTAAGTTGGAAAATTTACCAGTATTTTTTTGCCTTGAGGAGTCGATTAGAATTTCGTTTTTTAAGAAGCCAAACAATTTTCTCCAAAAAAATTATACCATTTTAAGCAATTGTAGTACTTTTAGACGTTTATAGAATAGAAATTATATATGATTAAGAATAAATTGGTACTTGGCCTAACTGCTTTCGCATTGAGTTCATCGCTTTTTTTCTCGTCTTGCGTAAGAGAGCGTGATACAGATATCAGTATGGCTAAAGATGGTATAGTAGGCGATTTTGTATTCGACGATGCCTTTCATATTGTGCTAGATGCGGCTACCAAAAGCTCGGGCGAAACATTGGCCAATTATAAAACTACAGGCTATTGTGCTACCTTAACACACGATACCAACAGTTCACCACGAAGTTTAATCATTGATTTTGGTACGGCAAATTGCATGTGCAACGACAGTCGCAACCGCAGAGGTAAAATTATAGTAAATTATACAATGCGTTATGCTGATTCAGGTAATGTTTTTACGTTTAGCTTCGACAATTATTTTGTCAACGATTATCAAATCATGGGTTCACAAGTGGTTGAAAACAAAGGCCGAAATGTATTGTCACAAACCTATTACACACAACTTGTTGAAGGTAAAATCATGAGTGCTGATACCAGCATCAAAGATACCTTAAAATGGAATGCTGAACGAGAAATCACTTGGGTAGAAGGTGAAAGTACACCAATGTGGTTTGACGATATATTTGAAACTGTAGGGAAAGGAAATGGCCGAGGTATTCGCAATGAATACTACGCAATGAATATCACTAAACCATTGATTAGAGAGGCAATGTGCCGCTTTATCAAAGGAGGAAGGGTAGAACTACAACCACAAGGAAAAGCATTACGCACCATTGATTATGGCGATGGGGATTGTGATAATCAAGCCTCAGTCGAAATCAATAGTAAGCGTTTTGCGGTAGACTTGTAGTCCACTCAAAAACCACCTACTATGAATAAATACCTACTCACCTTATTCATGGTTTGCATCAGTGTTTTGTACTCAAAAGCACAAAACTGGCAAACTGTTCCTGCAAATGATACCAATTGGTTTGTCATCAACAATACTCCTAATAATCAAAGCGGTCGACTCAGAGTTGCTTGGTTAGATTCTTCTCAAACTGTTGGGTCAATTTCTACAAATTATTTTTATCCGGCATTGAGAATGAATTCAACAGGTTGTTTGGATACAGCTGGTGCTTCTTGGCTTGGGAAGAAATATACTAGAAATCAAATAACTGGTGAAGAATATTATTTCAACTTTATTGGCGATACACTTACTATAAAGACTTGGTCTCAACTTGGTGAAACATGGTTAATGACTACTGATACAAATTCTGTTGCATTTCAAGCAGCACAAAAATATTATTCTGCCACCCTTGATTTGTATATGAAAGATTGCCCGTATGATTTAGGAGGTACAGGAGTAGATTATGCATGTACAACTGTAGCAGATAATAGCCCTGATGTATGGATGAGATATTATCAAGATGGAATTGGTACTAATGGGGAAATTAATGATGAACATGAATATGTACAGTACTATGGTCCAAATCAAGCCCCAAATTATGTGTACGTTAGAATTAGAAATAAAAGTTGTGTTGCTTCCAATGGCAATGAGCTTTTAAAAGTATATTGGTCAAAAGCTGCAACTTGGGGATCTTGGCCACACAATTGGGATGGTACAATTCCTACCTTGGGTAATAGTATTGCAACTGTTACATTACCTATACTACAACCTGGTGAAGTCAAAGTTATAGAAATTCCTTGGGTTGTAGATGCAAATGTAGGAGTAAATGGCCCTGTAAATACATCAACAATTGTAAATTACTGTATTTTAGCGCGTATTGAATCTTTAAACGACCCGATAAGTGCAGCTAATCCGAATAATCTCGTAGAAAGTAATAACAATATTGCTATTCGAAATACATTCCTTTGGGATTTGAATAGCATAGGTGGTAGTGGGCCAATTTTAGGAACTTCCTTAAATGATGGATTTGATTACCCTTTAGGAAGTTTTGTTGCTGTAGAAAATCCTTTAAACAATGAGACAGTTTTTGATTTTCATTTCAAAACTCCAACACCTAACAATGGAAATAAAATAACAGATGATGCTGAAATTATTCTAGTATTACAGCAAGAGATGTTTGATGCGATTCAAAATGCGGGTGGATTTACTCAGCAAGGTGTACAAGTCATTCAAAATAGAGAAGTGAAAATAACCAAAGATAGTATTGTTTTTGAGAATGTTCTTATACCTGAAAATACTAGATGGATTAATTTTATTGGCGTTAGATATTTGATAGACAGTGTATCATCTCCCAAACAATATACTTATTTGATGGCTCAGTCCTTTCCTGATTCAGCATTGTATTTAGGAGGAGAAAATATTATAATTCGTCGAAATATGCGGACACAATTTAATGCAAGTGCTGGCCCAGATGTTTCAATATTTGCTGGCGATTCTGTCACCATTAGTGCATCAGGTATTGGAGAGCCTGCAAAGTATCAGTGGTTCGATGTCAACAATAATCTTCTGCACAATACGCAAAGTTTTACGACATCGGTCAATAATCAAACTACGTTTAAACTAAGAGTAACCTCACAACTAGATGGTTCTGTTGACTATGATGCTATGAACGTTTTTATCAAAAATGGTAACATTTCAACTTATTATCCTAATCCAATAACTAACAATCTAACAGTTGACTATACTTTAGAACATGTGAATACAGCTAGTTTAGTCTTGTTGTCCCCTTTTTCTAACATTTATGCAAGTTTTCCTCTCAATATAAATTCATATTCAACCATACTAGATTTTTCCAATTATCCTTCTGGATTTTATAGTTTACTTTTAATGTGCGATGGAAATATTCAAGATTCTAAATCAATTCAAAAACAATAATTTTATGAAAAAAATAATTTTAACATTTTTAATTATACTGTCAACTTTTATTTCTAGTAAAGCACAGGTAGATAGTATTCATTGGGATAATGTAACGAATCCGCATACTTTTTATGCAAAGATTCAACTTGGATTAGGTAATCAACTTAAACATATTGATCAGTATTTTAATGTTGATACTTTATTTTTGGATCTTATATTTTCGGATTGTAGTGCCCCAACAGCTGGTTATTTTTGGGATTCTTTAGTTAATATTCCTTCTTCGACTACTATCCCACAATATAATTTTATGGTTAGATATGCATTTGATTCAAATACTATTACTACAAATAACTGTTATGTACATCCCCGTTGGTACGATACCATTTTTACAAGTTTTATTCCTGTCATAATAGAAGAGAATGAGTTGTTATATCAGAATGAATTGACATTTTATCCTAATCCTGTTCAACAAAAGCTCGTAATATCAAGTCAGGGAATTTCAATTCGAAGCTACGAAATAATGAATTCTGTTGGCTCTTTGATTAAACGAGAAAAATACAAAGGAGATATAGATGTCTCAAAAATGCTACAAGGTACTTATTTTATTAAAGTGGAAACTGAAAAAGGGTATAGGTTTGGAAAATTTATCAAGTTAGAATAAAAAAAGGGTATTAAAAAAAGGCTTCATTGGAAGCCTTTTTATTTTTAAAAGAAATTATATTTTACAAACTCAACGTACTCAATACTTCGTTCATATTGCGTACAGCATCAGCTGATTTGTTGAACGCTGCTTGTTCAACTTCGTTTAGTTTGAAGTCAACGATTTTTTCCCAACCATTGCGACCAATGATTACTGGTACACCTAGGCAAATATCTTTTTGACCATACTCGCCATCTAGGGCTACGCAACAAGGAATCATACGTTTTTCGTCACGAATAATAGATTCAACCAAGAAAGCTCCTGCAGCACCTGGTGCATACCACGCACTTGTGCCCAATAAGCCAGTCAATGTAGCACCACCAACCATTGTATCGGCAGCTACTTTAGCCAAGGTGTCAGCATCTGCAAACTCAGCAACTGGATTGCCCATATAAGTAGCTAAGCGAGTCAAAGGTATCATAGTCGTATCGCCGTGTCCACCAATTACGTTTGCTTGCAAATCGTTTGGAGAACATTGTAAAGCTTGACTCATAAAATAACGGAAACGAGCGCTATCCAACATGCCACCCATACCGATGATTCTGTGTTTTGGAAGACCAGTTGCTTTCAAAGCTAAGTAAGTCATGGTATCCATAGGATTAGAAATCACAATAATGATGACTTCTGGAGAGTATTTCAATAAATTTTCAGCGACAGTTTTGACAATACCAGCATTGATACCAATCAACTCTTCGCGAGTCATACCCGGTTTACGTGGTATACCTGAGGTGATTACTGCGACATGGCTGCCAGCAGTTTTAGAATAATCGTTGGTGCTACCAATGATTTTGGTATCAAATCCTTCGATTTGTGCTGTTTGCATCAAATCCATGGCTTTACCTTCGGCAAATCCTTCTTTGATGTCCACAATCACTAATTCATCACAAAGTTGTTTGCGTGCAATATTGTCTGCACATGTTGCGCCTACTGCGCCTGCTCCTACGACTGTTACTTTCATAGCTATTTTTTATTAGATTTTTTAAAATGTGGCGCAAAGGTAGTTGCTTTTCCTTAGAATAGAAAAACAGAATCGTTCTGGTTGTGCGATATTTATCATTTTTTTCTAAACTAGATGAATAAAATATTAAAGGCCAAATACAAACTTTAGAAAAATGGACTTGAAAAGAAGCTTGAATTGCGGCACCGATAGGAGTGGAAATCCTTTTTGCTTGCTTTGAAGCGAAAAGATTGGAACGGATAGCGGGTGCGCCGCCCCAAAAAATAACGAAAAATAGAATAATGCCAATAAAGAAAAGACATATGGACTTTTTCTGAAAAATAAATTTTAAACCACTACCTTTGCGCCACAAAATAAGAAATTACAATGGGCGTACTAGTCGGCAAAAACAGCAAAATTATAGTGCAAGGATTCACAGGTACTGAAGGTACTTTTCATGCAAC
>JBILCF010000127.1:0-8395 GCA_044353325.1 Chitinophagaceae bacterium
TTATCAGCAATAGTTTCGGCGCGCTTGCGACCATCTGCTGAAGCTTTGGCCAATAAACCTACTTTTAAATCGCCTAGTTTGGTATAATAATAATTCGGAGAAGATGACGTCAGTTCAACACCTTGTTGAATCAACTCAGTAATTTCGCGCGATATTTTATCTACTTTGATTAAATCTTTTGATTCGATTGAAATTGATTCTGATAATTTATACCCATTGAATGTAGAACCTGTTTGACGACCATTTTCATCATATTGAGTATCAAACAATTTTTCTGTATTGATTGAAGATGTGGTAACTTCTGCTTTAGACAAACCTTGATTTTGAAGGTATTGCATTACAATAGCTTCATCCTTTTTTAAGGCCGTAAATGCTTCTTGCATATTAAAAGATGTACGTGAAAACGAACCGCTCCAAACAATAAGGTCTGAGACAAAATTGGTGTCAGCTGCACCAGTGACACTGATCAGTTCTGCCTTTTTGAATTTGTAGTTGTATGAACGACCAAGGATAAATACAGCAAGTAGGAATGACAAGCTTGCAATTAAAATTAAAGTGTTTTTTTGCATAAAAAAGATATTGAATGTGAAGCTACAACAAGTTTAAATCATTATGCATAAAAAATAGGTTAAAAAAAATAGGCTGCAAATTGCAGCCTATTTATAAAATCAATTCGAATCAATTATTTCTTAATCAATTTAGTTTTTTGAACTTTGCCGTCTGAAACTAATTCAACAACATAAGTACCAACTGCTAAATCTTTAATACTGATAGCTTTAAATAACACTGGAGCAAATGTTTCATTGATTAGAACACTACCATTCATGCTATAAACTTTAATAGTATTATTTTTTCCTGCTACATTAGCAACACTGAAATGAGAAGTCGCTGGATTAGGATAAATTGTCAAACCGCCTTCGTTTTTAACGGTGTTTTCAACACCTACAGGCCATGTTTCAGGAACATCAAATCCAAGTGTATCTTTTTGGCTCAAATAAGCGATACTATCATCACGAATTTCTACATTTTGCATATAGCTAATACCAGAAGCAGATTCAATTTTTTGATCTACATTCAATACACCATAAACAATTGGTAAAACTGAACCATTTGCATTGCGTTGAACAATAGGAGAAGCACATACAAAATAAGCTTTATCATTCACAGCTGAATATGCTGCTTCTTGAGAAACTACACGTGGCAAAGAAATACCTCCAGTAGTTGGAGCGTATCCAGTTACGTAAAGATAACGTGCTGTGTTGTTTTCAATTACTGTATCGATACCACCAATAGTTTGCATAATGTTATCTGAATAAATGAAATAGATTCCATCTCCAGCTGGAGTTTTAACCACTTGTAAGCGATTATCTTCAGAATTAGCAACAGTTGCATTGTTCGCATCTGTTGTTAAGCCAATTGAATCAGCACGCAATTGTTTGATATCATCTACAAAGTTTAAAACGAATTTATCAATGTTTACATTGTAATGCATAGAGAAGAAATTACTAGCACGGATTGAATAACCATTTCCTGCTGTGATATCAGCTTCTGATGAACCATAACCCATACCAAAGAAAACGTGAGGTTGACCATCAGCATCAACAGCTAAATCTGATTCAAAAGTTGTAGAAACTGCATGAATAATGTTAGCACCAGTTGTAGGTGTTGGATATACAGATTGGATTAAAGCAAAATCGTTTAAGTTTACTGCATATGGCCCAGACCAGTTTGCGCCACCATCAATCGTGCGATAGAAATTGATATCATATACTTCGTCTTTATTTGGATCTGTATCAGTTCGGATATCACCTAAAAAGCTAATCCAACCTTTTTGACCTGTAGGATCGAAATCAATATTGATAGTTCCTGCTTTTACTTTACCATCTTTGTGTAAATCCCAAGCTGGAGACAATACTTTATCTACTGTCCAAGCAACATTGTTACCTGTTTGAGTTCCTTTCATTACTAAAATATCACCTAAATGCTCATTCGCTGCATCTAAGCTGTAAGAAGCTTGCCAAAATGTGTTAGCAGCTCCTTTACATAAACTAGTAGCTACTGCAACATTACCTCCGTTCATTTGAGTAAAATTATCAGTAAAAGAAGCTAATGTATTATCCATTTTAGCTGTTCCTGAGTTTACGCCATCCCAATCACCGCCATTATGGTATGTTCCAGTATATTGCATCCAAACATTCGCTGCTGTTGTAGCATTAGTTGGATTATCAATGATGACTTGAGGGTAACGACTACTTTTAGCTGAATTATCAGCAGAAGCATTTAATTTACCTTGATTCAACAAGAATGTGTTTCCATAATCAGTTGAAATAGCATATCTGTAATGAGCCACATTGTCGCCATTATTGACAGCAGGATCAGAACGATGAATGACTACAACAGATGAACATGCATCAGACACTGAAATGCAATGTGTGTTTGCATTCAATAAAGTAAGCATGTTACCAGATGATCCTACTGGAATCACTTGTGCATTAGCAGCAAGGGTACCTAGACTTAAAATTGAGAATAGTAATTTTTTCATATTTAAATACGTTTTATTTTATTGACACAAATATAACTTATTCTTTATAACGATAAAATTTTTTTTTTATTATATCGAATATTCTTTATTGTTAAAATTCAATATAACACTTGAATTTCGGCAAATTCTATAATTAAAAACGTTACTTATACTTTTTTTCGATACCTAAGTGACGTTTCTATTTAAAAACTATTTCCTATTTTTGTCGAATGAGTTGCGGCACCCCAATAGATGAAACAATACCAAATAGACTAAAAAAACCCAATTGGCTGAAAGTAAAACTGCCTATTGGTGAGAGTTACAAGCACGTTCGTGGACTTGTAGATCAACACAAATTACATACCATTTGCGAAAGCGGTAATTGTCCAAATATGGGAGAATGTTGGGGTGAAGGCACCGCAACATTCATGATTTTGGGCAACACATGTACCCGTTCATGTGGATTTTGCGCTGTAGCAACTGGTCGTCCGGACCCATTGGATTGGGATGAACCCCAACGAGTAGCTGAGGCTATTCACTTAATGAAAGTCAAACATGCTGTAATCACCAGCGTAGACAGGGATGAAATCAAAGATGGTGGTTCCATTATTTGGGCAAATACCATCAAAGCTGTGCGAGCGCTCAACCCCGAAACAACACTTGAAACCCTTATACCTGATTTTAAAGGCGAAAAAGAAAATATTCAACGCATTATTGATGTAGCTCCTGAAGTGGTGTCGCACAATATTGAAACAACTGAACGTTTGACCCGCAAAGTACGCATTCAAGCCAAATACCATCGTAGCATGGAAGTGATACGAACCCTAAAACAAGGGGGCATGCGCACCAAAAGTGGCATTATGCTTGGTTTGGGCGAAGATAAAGATGAAGTAATCCAAACTTTACAAGACCTATTTGACAATGGATGCGATGTGGTTACTATTGGTCAATACTTACAACCTACATCAAAACATTTGCCTGTAGTGCGATTCGTCCATCCAGATGAATTTGCTGAATATAAAGAAATCGGTTACCAAATTGGGTTAGACCACGTTGAAAGTGGACCACTGGTTCGTTCTTCTTACCATTCTGAGAAACACTTATATAGTGGCAGGCCAACAATTTAGGTCTTTACCTCGGAATTTCAGTGCTTTTGATTATAGAATACACTATATCATCAGTACTTGTTCCGTCCATTTCTTTTTCAGCTGAAAGTGATATTCTATGACGTAATGCTGGCAATGCTACTTCGATAATATCTTCAGGTATTACAAAATCCCGACCGCGAAGTGCAGCTAAAGCCTTTGACGTATTGAGTATAGCTATAGAAGCCCTTGGTGAAGCTCCCAAAATCAAGCCTCCATGTGTGCGAGTTTTTTGTACAATTAAAGTTATAAATTCGAGTAATTTATGTTCTATCGTAATGTTAGATACAAGCTTACGGAGTTCGTTTAATCTCGGAGCATCAATCACTTTATTGACTTGCGATATCATTTGATGCAAATTGAAATTGAGTTGGTGTCTATTCAGAATTTCGACTTCTTGTTCAGCACTAGGGTATTCAATCATTAACTTAAACGTAAAACGGTCTAGTTGAGCTTCAGGCAGTTGATATGTACCTTCATGCTCAACAGGATTTTGTGTGGCTATAACCATAAAAGGCGCGTCGAGTTGATAAGCATGACCATCAATTGTAATGGTACGCTCCTCCATAACTTCAAATAAAGCGGACTGGGTTTTGGCCGGTGCACGATTGATCTCATCAATCAAAATAATGTTGCTAAAAATAGGTCCTTGCCGAAATTCAAACTCAGTTGTTTTGGGATTAAATACATTTGTCCCCATTACATCACTTGGCATCAAATCGGGTGTAAATTGTATTCTTGAAAAACCAACATCAATAGTCTTTGCAATCAATTTTGCTGTCAATGTTTTGGCTACACCCGGCACACCTTCTAAGAGAATATGTCCATTGGCTAATATAGCAGTCAACAACAATTCAATAGCCTTTTCTTGGCCTACTACCACTTGGCCTATTTCGCTTTTGATACGATCTATCGTATCGTTGATTTGTTGTATATCAAGTCTGTTGTCAAATGATAATTCGTCCATTTAGCTGTATTTTTTTAATTGTTGATAAAGATGTTGTATGTCTATATCCGTGACATCTTCACTTGCACGAATATAGTTTAAATAAGATACAAATGCAGTCGTTTTTTCTATACTTTGATTGACTTTGTTCGCTAGCTGGTTTGCAAATTGCGCATCCAAGTCTGTACTTCTCAATGCGTATTTTAATCTGATATTTTCAAGATAATGTCTAATCATTTTTTCAGCCAAATTTGCATTGTCTTTTTTGGTAAAATACAAATTCCCAACGGTTTCGATAAATTCGAGAGAAGTATTCTTTGACTGATCTACTATTGGTATAATCCGTTGCCTTCTTTTTCCTGCAAACAATACATACAGAATCATCATAGCGATCAACAATACAAATGCAAAAAACAATGCAGGTTGTTTAAATAAATTACGCCAATCAAATTCAGTTTCTTCGCTAGGGTATTTGGTTAAAAAACTAAACCAAGTTACACTTGTTGGATATTCGCTGAAATACGATAATACATGTTCGTAATATGATTTATTATCATCTTGCAATAAAAAATAATTGGTCATAGCCAATGGTGCTTTATTCACTAAAAAAGCACCGTTGTTAGTATAACGTATCAGCATATTACTGCGACGTGCTTCACCTTGTGTGGCAAAACCCAAATCAATAATACTATCGGAAACTATGGAGTCCATTTCAAAATAACTGTTGACAGATAAGCCATTAAAATGATAAGTATGAATTGTATCATTGAATATCAATCCAATTTCTTGATTAGGGATTGTATCATTTTTGACTTCAAAAAACAATCTATTACTATCGGATTTGTGTTTTACATTAAAATAGTCATAAATATTTGGACTATATTCTTCCGAAAAAATACACAGTGCATTACTCAAACCAACAAACTGAACTACTTGATCAAATTCGGTACTATCCAACTCAAATCGCTTACAAACAACAATGATAACATGCCCTGACTGTGCGCTATTTTTGGCTCGAATCACATCTTTGATTTGTGTCATGACTCGCCCTCCTGATTTAATGGTAGATTCAGGATAAATAGATGCTAAATGATGGTAAGCAATATAGCAAGCATACGGATCTTTTCGATTACGATCGAGTGTTACATTCCAATTTGTCTTTTTTTCTTGCTGGCATGCTTGTAAAAAAGATAAACTTAAAAGGATGATATAGACTAGTTGCTTATTCAAAAAAAAATTATAATTGATTAAATTGTTTAAAGCGTTGTTTTAATTCAAGATACCGAGCCTCATCTAATGAAAATTCACCATACCATATATATTCAAAATATTTGGTTAGTATAATGAATTCTTTTTTATGGCCATTTGACAATTCATGTATATAATCCCAATTTGTCTTTTCTATTTCAAATCGAATCTTTCCTTTTTCATGTAATTCTTGTAGACAATTTAAATAATGAATACGCACTGCTAATCTATAGTCAGGGATTCGCAATGCTTCATGCAAGGCCAATTCCCATGCTTTAAATTCAGTTACTTGATCAGGTAAAATATTTTGTTCAGGTTTTGGTTCGCGTTTAAATAAATTTTTAAAATTCCATTGACCATTTGAAAAGACTGTATAAACGACAAATAATACAGCTAAGATGACCAAAACAAACAAAATAACTTTCAAAGCCGAAGAAACAAATAGCGACCAAGTGCCTGTCAAAATAGGCTCCCTTTTAATACTATTTTTCTTTTTTTCAAATGATTTAGAATACTTAAAACTGCTATCATTTAATACCTTTTCCCATTTTGATTTCGAGATAGTACGTTTGGTCAACAATGAACTTTCTTCTTCCTCTTCTTCCTCAGATTCTGATGTATACTCATCTTCTGAAGCCTCATAAGTGGTTGTGTCTTCTGCATATAATTCAGTACTTCGTTCGGAATTGTTTGCCAATGAATCTAGATTGTATTGTCCATAAGAATGCAAAGGAATTGCAAACAATAAAAGCAAAAATAAGCTCATTCGAAGTCTACTCATGTGTGCTTGTTTTGTTGAACAACTTGGCCATTGATAACTTGCACGCCAGACTTTCGAAGAACTATTGGATATATAATAAAATAAAATACTATAGCACTAGCAGAACCCAATAAAATCAGGATACTTAACCAAACTGGCATACCTGTATGACGCGTAACGTAGCCTTCAAAAAAAGCGGCCAACAGAAAAAAGGGCACGAGTCCAATGATAATTTTAACGGCATGTTTTGCACCACGCTTCAATGATTCTATACGAGAAAAAGTACCTGGAAATAAAAATGATGTACCAAGTATAAGCCCAGCTGTGCCAGCAATGACGATAGCAGATATTTCTAATGTACCATGTATCCAAATAACCAAAACTGATTGCCATCCAAGGCCTTTAGCAAAAAAATAATACTGAAAACTACCCAACATGATACCATTGGTAAAAAGTAAATACAATGAGCCAATGCCTGCAAAAATGCCCATTACAAAAGTCAATAAAGAAACGTTGATATTGTGCAATGCAATATTGACAAACATCCCCCATTCATTTTGCTCTTTGTATACACCAAATGGATCGCCACGCTGTATATTATCTTCAGTCATTTCGATATAGGAATCGCCTAATATAGTTCGAACAAAGTCAGGGTCAGATTGAGAAGCCACAACTCCAAGCAAAACACACAAGACAAAATAAGCCAAAGTAAAAATATAAATGCGATGATATTGACCAAAAAGTAAAGGTAATTCGTAGGTCCAAAATGTAATCAATCGATTAAAATTGAGCTTCTTAGATTGATAAATCGACTGAAATTGTTTTGCAGCCAATCCATTGATGAATTGCGTAGTTTTACTTTGAGGATAAAATGTTTTAGAATAGCTTAAATCATCCACTAAATGGACAAAGCAATCGGCTTGCTCATCGGGATGATTAGAGTCTTCCAAATAGCTTTTCCATCGGTCAATATTTTGATCTATAAATTTCCCTTCGCGCATTCGACCACAATTTATGACAGGAAGCTAAGTTGACGAAAAAAATTTGATTACTTTTACAAAATGGCCCTGCTAAACGTCAAAACAGCCTTCAATATTGACCTGCAATTTGAAACTGCCTCATTTCATTTGCGTTTGTTTGCTTGGATTATAGACCTTATCATTATGCTATTGTATTGGTATGGCATGGTCTATCTATTGGATAGGCTATTTGATATGCAAGTTGCTAATGAACTTGGATTTGTTCAGTTATTTTTGGTAACGCCAATGTTGATGTATCATTTAATATCCGAATTATTGACAAAAGGACAAAGTATTGGGAAAAAATTACTTGGTATAAAAGTGGTTAGTTTAAACGGTCAAGATGCTATGGTGAGTCAGTATTTGCTTCGTTGGCTAATGCGTTTTATCGATTTTGGGCTTATGTGGGGTTTCATTTTTTTGCTCCAAAGCAGTGTGATGCTAGGTTTATTACTTATTATGGGTTCTATTGCTGCTTTAATCAACTATGTATCATCTAAATACAATCAACGATTAGGAGACAAAATAGCGGGAACTGCTATTGTCCTGAAAAAATTACCCTACAAACTAAGCGATACAATATTTCAAGAATTGGATGTAACCAATTATAGAGTCAATTTTCCGATGGTAATGAGGCTTAGCGATAAAGACTTAAATATCATTGATAATATCGTGAAACAACACAACAAAAGCAACTTACAGCACTATATTGAAAACGTATCATTAAAAATTAAAACAGCATTACAAATCGAAACT
>JBILCF010000072.1:0-13514 GCA_044353325.1 Chitinophagaceae bacterium
TCATGCTTAAAGTAGGGTATTTTCCTACATCAAAAAAAGATTCTTTGTCACGCAAATGATTATCTCGAAGTTTAATACCAGTTTGAATAGATTTGGATTCAACTATGCCCGAAAAAGCAGATTGGGTTGGGTTTGCTTCATCAATATTTACTTTTACTGAAGCCAAAGAAAAAGAACCTTTGACCCAAATGCCTGCATTTTTGATTTTAAACGTGATAGAACTTTTTTGAACTTGATTCCATTGAGCAATGGTTTGAAAATTAATTCCTATATTAAAAATAAGTAATAAAAATATTCGTATCATATGCAATTAGATTTTAGAGTATAATCTAAAGGAGTCGTCTTGTCAATTAGATTTTAATATTTTATCTTGAACTTTAATATATCTTGGATACAATGAAGTTAAATATAGATTGCTGCAAATAATAATATTGTTATCGTAAACAGTGCGTATTTTTATTGGAGAATGAAATAGTCTCAATTAATAATATTGATTTTATTTTTTTATTTTTTCTTTAAATACTTTTCTGAATTTTTCAAGCTTTGGTGCAATAACATACTGGCAATAACCTTGGGATGAATTATCGTTATAATAATTTTGGTGGTAATTTTCAGCAGGATAAAATACAACTAATGGTGATATTTCAGTTACAACTGGTTTGTCGTATACTTTTTCATCATTGAGTTTTTTCTTGTAATCTTCTGCTATTGTCTTTTGTTCATCATTTCGATAAAAAATCACTGAACGATATTGGGTGCCAACATCATTACCCTGCCTGTTGAGCTGCGTAGGATCGTGAGCCTGCCAAAACGCTGCTAACAATTCATCTAAATTTAGAACACTATTGTCGAAGGTTACTTGGATGACTTCTGCATGACCAGTTAGGCCAGTACAAACTTCTTTATAACTTGGATTCTTTACTTGTCCACCTGCATAACCAGATTTTACAGTCTTTACGCCGTCAAGTAATTGCAATTGAGCTTCTACGCACCAAAAGCATCCACCACCTATTGTTAATGTATCTATCATTTTAGTTGAATTTGTTGTTGTTGAATTTGACATGTCGTTCAATACTTTTTTATTTTGCAAATTACCTTCGCTGTAGCCACAGCTAGTCAAAGATGCAAAAAGTGAAAAAAGGAAAATGAGTTTTAGTTTCATTTGATGATTTTATTAAAAAAGAGAAAAAATAAACTGAATCGTGGGGTGTTTTGAATCCCAATCTTCTGACGCTATTTTTTCAATGAATTGAATTATTTTTTTTCGAAATCGATGATCACAGAGTTAATGCAGTAACGTTTGTAAGTTGGTGAAGGGCCATCGTCAAAAATATGTCCCAAATGAGCTTCGCAACATCCGCACATCACTTCTACGCGATCCATACCATAGGTTTTGTCTTCAGCGTAAATAACACTGTTTGGGGTAATAGGTTCAAAGAATGAAGGCCAACCACAATTACTTTCAAACTTTCCATCCGATTTAAATAAAGGATTTCCACAAGCTTTACATTTATATGTGCCTAAATCTTTGTGATTCCAATATTGTCCTGTGAATGCACGTTCTGTTCCTTTTTCTCTGGCTATATGGTAAACTTCTGGATCCAATTTTTGTTTCCATTCTTCGTTACTCAATTTGATTTTGTTTGAATCGTTTGATGTAATTTCTTGTTTTTTTTCTGTTGACATAGTTTTTTTATTTTGAGCAGTTGAACAACTAAAACACAAAAAGGAAATGAGGAATATGATATTGTATTTTAAATTTAAAGATTTCATTATTGTAAAATTAATATTTATTGATGATCAGTAATATTGAAATTGATTATAGATGATATGTGTAGAATTTTTAAAGTTACTATTAAAATAGGTCCCCATGAGTTTGTTTAATAACCATTTTTCTGAACCATTGACTTTGCTTCATAATTATAATAAAGAATGTTGTTAATGTTGGATTGCAAAAGAAGTGTTGAATCCAACGGCCTTTTGCTATTCTAAACTGAAAGTTTCGATTCCATTTTTTGAGATAGTTTTTTTCTAGCTGAGGTCTTGACAAACTGCCTTTATAAAATAAATCTAATTCTTGACTCAGTATCCATGCGCTTCTCATAGCATTGCTCATGCCATTTCCTGTTAATGGAGCTATTGAGCCTGCACTATCACCCAGATAAAATACATGGTCATGAATTGGCAATTTTGGGTCAAAGGTAATATTGGATATAGTCAGTGGTTGTTTATACAAGAATGTTGCCTTTTCGAAAATAGTCCTCAAGTTGGGGTTTTTATAGAGCTCTTCTTTTTGAAGTTGTTCAATGTTATTTTGATATTGATTTAAAAGGGATGCTTTTACTAAATAGCATAAGCAATATTTATCGTCTTCAATTTTAGAAATCCCGCAATAACCATTTTTGAAGGTATGCAAAGCAATCTTATTACAAGGGAAATCAGTTTCTATATGATATTTTACTCCAACCCAATTAGTACGTTCTTTTTGTGCTTTATTAAAATTACCAAAGGCATGTCGACCAAAACTTGCACATAGGATTTTACTTTTAAAAACCCCTTTATTGGTGTACGCAATAAATTCTAAGTTGACTTGTTCGTATTTAGTACAAGTAGTTTGCTCTAAAATAATTACACCAAGTTCAATTGCTCTGTCAGCTAGGGACTTATCAAGTGTATAACGGCTTACGCCAAATCCCCCCAAACTTAAGTCTTCTTGTATACATTCCCCACGAACCCCAGTCATTTCAAATTGAGAGAGCTTGGGCAAATTCATTTTACGCAATGGGATGCCAATTCGTTCTAAGAAATTCCAACTTTCCATTGAAATATACTCTCCACATACTTTATGGTATGGATAGTTTTTTTTTTCAATTAAAAGAATATTGTATTTCTTCTGAGCCAATAAAATGGAAAGGGATAATCCTGCCAAACCACCACCTACAATGATACAGTCGTATAGTTTATCTTCCATGTTTGAATACAATTAAATATCGAAAAGCCCATTTCCATTGAATGGTGTAGTTGGTAATTCCTGCTTGCGCAAAAAGTTGTTTCCATTCATTTCGTGTAAATCCTCTTGCTACAGAAAGTGGAGCATCGTTTTTGACTAAATATGATTTTGAAAATACAGTCGTTAATAATTTTATAGCATAGTATGCGATGTAATTTCGTTGTATATCGTTGATGAAGAAACCTATTGTTGAATTTTCTTTCATCCATTGCAATTGACCCACTAATTCATCATTAGAAAAATGATGACAAAATAATGAACTAAAAATTATATCAGGCTTTGTGTTTAGCATAGATTTTTTATAATCTGAACAAATAAAGTCAATCCCAGATCGATTTACTCTAGCATATTCAATACATTCTTGTTTTAAATCCACACCTATTAAAGAGGTATCAAGATTTTTTTTGGTGCATTTCTGTTGAATGTAAGCTAGATTGTCGCCACCACCACAACCAATTTCTAAAATAGTATTGACTTGGTCTTGTGCCAAATTTAATACACCTTTCAATGTAATGGCATGTCCTCCCAAAAGGGTGTTGATTGTATTGAGCTCTTTAAGATTTTGTGCTATATCCTGAAAGGGAATATGTTCGCCATCGAGCAATTCCAATTGGGTACTTCTATGTTTGAATTTTAACATGATTTCAAAAACATGGATTCAATGGTTAAGCCTGGTCCAAATGCTACACTATATATTGTTTCGTCTGGTGCTTTTATCTGTTCTAGCATTTTTTTTAAAACATACAAGATCGTGACTGATGACATGTTGCCAAAATCGTTTAATACACTTCGAGATATTTCTACATCTTGGCTATTCAGATTCAATACTTTTTCTATCTCAGTAACAATTTTTTTTCCTCCAGGATGAATAGCCCAATGTTGAATATCTTCTTTTTTGATCTTCATTTTGTTTAATGAATTCATCAACATAGGTTCAATATTACTGGCAATAATTGAAGGAACATAACCACTTAAAGTCATTAAAAAACCAGTTGAAGAAATATTCCAAGCCATATCATTGTATCCATCTAAAGCCACTTCTGAATAAAAATCCTCAATTGAATATTTTCCTATTTCGTTGCTCACAAGTACTGCTGCGGCACCATCACCAAACAACAATGATGCTGCTATATTGTCCATGGTATATTCATCTTGAAAGTGTATGGTACATAGTTCTACATCAACTATCAATACTTTAGCATTGGCTTGCGATTTGCAGATAGCATTGGCTTGCTTAAGTGCATGAATAGCTGCATAGCAACCCATAAAGTTTACGCTTGTTCGATGGATTGTTGTTGACAAATCAAGTGATTGAATTAATTGTATATCCAAACCAGGTGCAGCAATACCTGTACAACTCACTGTTATGAGATGGGTAATTGTTGATAACTCAGATTCAATTGGAATGCATTTTCGGACTGCTTTTTCACAAAGTGAAGGCGCAATTTCGAAGTATTTCTTCATTCGATTTTCTATGCTAGTTTTTTTGTCTTTTTCTATAAATTCCCATTTGCTTTTGGGGAAAGAAAAATCTTCTATGGCTGAGTATCGCGTTTCGATTTCACTTCTATCGTAAAGTCGTTTTATTTTTTCAATGTCTTCTTGGGGTACTTGATACATCTCTAACATAAAATCGAGAATTTCTTTTTGACTGTGTGCAAAAGGTGCATTTGCAATACCAATAGAATTAATATAAGGCATTTTTTTTAGTTGATCGCGGCGTATCGGAATTGGAAGGTTTTAAGAATGGCTTTGAGATAATTGCAATATTGTCGGGTAATTTTAATTTAGTTGAAGTTATATTTGCTAAGTTACGTTGACATTGTAAATAAAGTGATAATTTTAAATGATATACTATTTATGAGAAAGATAACTTTGGTTCTTATTTACTTAATTCTTACCAACGCTGGTTTTGCAAAAAAAAAATACTGAAATTGGGTTAAGATTAGTCAATGTGATGAATTTTATCGAAAGCAATGGCTCTGGCGATGCCTATTTTAGGACGAATATTAAAAGTTCATTGCTATATCAACAATAGGTAGCAGCGAGTATATATGGTAACTGTTACAAGATAGAGCACGTTATTACAAAGGGCTTATACATTCCTGGAATTTTTATTAGACAAAGAGTCTTTAGGAATTTTTGGGTTCGAGGTTTAGCAGAAATTTATTTCCAACAATCTATTTCTGAAAAGCCTTTTTCGATGCAAATGGGAACAGCTGGTACTTATTATAGTCAGTATGATGTAACAAAAAAAGGTATTAATATTGATTATTCAGTTTAATATCAATGGCTTAATTGCAAGAATCTCATGGTTTATACAGGATTAGAAATTCAATTGACATGGCAGCGGCGAATTGATAAATCAAATAGATATACTAGTGGGTGTTTTGGGGAACATCTTTAAACCCACAAACTAAAAATCATTTTCATGTATTTTCATTCCCATTTATAATAAATTCTATTTCTTATAGGATTTACAATAATCTATTTGTAGAATACGAAATTGAAAATACGATTACAAATCTATCCTTTATCCATCGATTATCAATTAGTAAAAAGATTTAATCAGTAGTAAAATTATAAAGCATGTATTCATACTCAAAGCCGATATGATATTCATTTGCATGGTATGTTTAAAATCTGCTTTTGTGTGGTCTCTAATCACTCGATAAAACCAAATCAGGAAGAAGATGATGACTGGTAATTGACTTGTATTGTAAATGATCATATCGATTGTTCTTCCTTCATTGAATAATGAATAATTGAATATAATGCTGGCTAACATAAATTGAATGCCTGAAAAAATAAATGTATTTCGATAGCCTAATAATGCACTAATCGTATACACGCCGTCTTCATTATCTTGTTTGTGTTGATATATTTGAGATAGGGGATACATGCTACCAATAAACAAAGATGAAACAAATATAAATGGAAGATGCTCAATAAATGCAGTTTTGAAATTTTGTTCAGGATGAAATACAGATAATACCATCAAAAACACCAAGGCTCCTTGACACAAAAAGACTGTTAAATAACCAAGAATAGGATATTTTTTTAATCTAACTTTTCGCCAACTATATAAACGGGAGGCTATAATATATATTGCCAAAAGAATAGTTGTTAAGGGATGAATGAATAAACAAGCTATAATGGCTAATATGTCGAAAAGTATTGTGATCGCAAACAATTGCTTAGGAACAGGTAGTGGATTTTTGATGAGTCCAACACTACCTTCATCACGATCTTGTGTACTATTATAAGCATTGCTAGCAGGATATACCAGTAGATGTAAAATAATAAAAAGAAGTATGATATTAAAATATTGGGCTTTTACACGTGTCAAATCAAATGTATAACATGCAAATATGAAAACCGGCATCAACAAAATTGAAAATGGAAATCGTAGATGTTGGATTATAGATTTCATGCTAGATAAATACAATGCAATGTAACCATGAATTATCTTAGTAATTCAAAGATAATTTTAAACTGGAATTTATGTTCAAATTTATTTCAATTTACATTGACTTCAATTCTGACACTAAGTCTTGCAATACTTTTTTAGCATCGCCAAATAGCATGGAGGTTTTTGGTTGAAAAAATAACGCATTTTCAATTCCTGCATAGCCTGGTTTCATGCTTCGTTTGTTGACAATTACATGTGATGCATTTTCAACATCCAAAATAGGCATACCATAAATAGGCGAAGTTGGATCGTTTTTAGCGGCAGGATTCACTACGTCATTTGCACCTAAAATGAGTACAACATCAGTCTGAGCAAATTCAGGATTTATTTCTTCCATCTCTTTCAGTTTGTCATAGCTTACATCTGCTTCAGCAAGCAATACATTCATATGACCCGGCATACGACCTGCAACTGGGTGTATAGCATACGTTAATTCAACACCTTTTTCTTCCAATACTTTTTCCAATTCATGGCAAGTATGTTGTGCTTGCGCAACAGCCAATCCGTAACCAGGAACGATGACTACTTTTTTAGAGTATGCCATTAACACAGCTGTATCGCTCATTGAAATTTCTTTATAAGCTCCACCAACTTCTGCACCTGCGCCACCTGTTTTGTTGCCACCAAATGCGCCTACGATAACATTAGTTAAAGAACGGTTCATGGCTTTGCACATCAAAATAGTAAGAATAGTACCAGCACTTCCCACTAAAATTCCACCTGTCAACATTACAGGATTTGAATATAAGAACCCGCCACAAGCAGCTGCTACTCCAGTAAATGAATTGAGTAAGGAAATTACAACAGGCATATCTGCTCCACCAATAGGCATTACAAATAAAATACCATACAGTGCTGAGATGATGAATAGTGACCAAAATAAAGCCGTCAAATCGATACCTGTAAATCCAGTAACCATAGCGGCTAACAAGCCTACAATGATTAAAAGTAAACCGATATTGATAACTTGCTGTGCGGGTAAAGTTTTGTCATTGATATTCCCATTCAATTTGCCAAAAGCAATCATAGAACCAAAAAATGAAACTGTTCCAATAACTAGACCTATTAAGATAGTTAGTAAAATTAATTTTGATTCTGAATGGTTGTTAGTTGCTGCATTTTGCCCTAATACCGAAGCTAAATTATCAACTAAAGATGAAATTAAATTACTCTCCTGTGGTTTAGGATGCATGTAATGTTTAAACTCTATTATAGAAATAATAGCGGCACAAGCACCGCCCATACCATTAAACAAGCTTACCATCTGTGGCATAGCTGTCATTTCTACTTTTTTAGCCATCATGGTGCCTACCACAGTGCCAATGATTAAGCCTCCAAAAATCCATAAATAATTGCCAAGGTGATTGCTACTTTCATCGGTGTATAAGAAAATGGTTGCAAAAATAGCTATGGTCATGCCCACAGCTGCATAGAGATTTCCTTTGCGAGCAGTATCTGGATGAGAAAGCATTTTTAATCCAACAATGAATGAGATGCTTCCGATTAAATAACTAAGTAATAATATAAAATTTTGCATGTTTTTTATTTTTATGAAACACGGATGTAAAGGATTTGAAAGATTAAAAGATATCCGTGCAAATCTGTTAATCTATTTTATCTGTGTTCTATTTCTTAGATTTTTTCTTAGAAAACATTTCCAGCATTCTGTCAGTTACTACAAATCCACCCACTACGTTTAAAGTTCCAAGTATTACTGCCAAGAAACCAAGTATGAGTGCTAGGTAGTTATCACTTTCAGCTTGTCCCATTACGATGATGGCTCCAATGATTACTACACCATGAATGGCATTAGCACCACTCATTAAGGGTGTATGCAACACTGAAGGTACCCTTGATATGACTTCTATACCAAGGAATATTGATAAAATAACGATTGTTATCATATCGTAGTTTTCTGAAAAAAAGGAAAATATTGCTTCCATATTATTAGTTGTTTATTGATTGAAAAATAATGATTAAGAAAGTAAAGCTGCAACGCGTTCGTTGGTTACTTTGCCACCATGTGCAATGCAAGTTTCTTTGACAAGCTCATCTTCAAAGTTCAAATTGAGATTGCCATCTTTATCAATGATTAGTTTCAAGAAGTTGAGAATATTCTTACCATACATTTTACTAGCATCAGAAGGCATAGTAGAAGCAAGATTCGAATTGCCAATGATTTTTACACCATCCACCATGATAGTTTCATTGTTTTTAGTAAAGTTGGTATTACCACCAGTAGCCGAAGCCAAATCTATAATTATACTGCCGTTACGCATAGAATGAATCATGGCATCCGTTAGTAGAATCGGTGCTTTCTTGCCTGGAATTTGTGCAGTAGTGATAATGATATCTGCTTTGGCAACACTTTCTGCAATACGTTGTTGCTGCTTTTGTTTGTATTCTTCACTTTGTTCTACAGCATATCCTCCAGCAGCACTAGCATCTGCAGCACCTTCAACTTCTACAAATTTTGCACCTAAACTTTGTACTTCTTCTTTTACAGCTGGTCTTGTATCGAATACTTCTACTACTGCACCAAGTCGCTTAGCAGTAGCAATTGCTTGCAAGCCAGCTACACCAGCACCAAGTATCAACATTTTAGCCGGTGCTATACTACCTGCAGCAGTCATAAACATTGGAAAGTAACGGCTATACTCTGTAGCTGCTGTCAACACAGCTTTGTATCCAGCTATATTTGCCTGCGAACTCAATACATCCATAGCTTGTGCACGAGTAGTACGAGGTATCGTATCTATACTAAATACAGTATTGTTTTGCGAAGCCCAATCTTTTACTTTTTGAAAATTAAAAAGGGGCTGAAATACCCCTAATATAATTTTTGATGCAATTGAATCTGTTGGTTGTTGAATACTAAGCAGTAAATCTGACGATGCAATAACTTCACTACGCGAAGCTATTTTGGCACCTATTCTCGTATAGTCTTCATTCGAAGCAAAAGCACTTGCGCCAGCGTTGTCTTCTACACAAACATTTACATTCAACTTGATAAAGTTACTTGCAATTTCGGGTAAAGCAGAAACTCTGTTTTCGCCTTGAGGTTCTTTTAGTATTCCAATTGTCATACGGATAAAAATATTATTGGTCGAACTTACAATTTTATTTTTATAAAAAAAAATAGAACGAATTAAAAAAAGTAAATACTAAAATGAAATTTTCATCGTTATCTAATCAAACAAGCTTACAATACGTGAAAAATTTACATCAACAATTTTAAAAACCATGCAATGATTTATACGTCACTAAAACCGTATAAAAATGGAACCCAACAAAATCCTCAAGGCTGATGTCCTTGACATTATTTTCGACAATCGCAACAAATCTTATGGTGCTTATGAGTTGCGAAAAAATTATCACAAACGAATTCGAAATGCTCTCTTTATTGCTCTAACAGGAGTATTCGTTGTAGTGTCAATTCCTTTATTGGCATCTTTAAATGAAACGAATGCAACTCATACCAAACCACCAATTATTGTGTTTAAAGATATTCCTTTACCTATTGATCCGGTTGTTAAAATAGAGCCTCCAATAGAAACACCACCTGTAAAGCCTATCGATGTTTCTACTGTAAAAAGTGTTACTCCAATTATCGTACCTAATGAGAAAGCTGATGATAAGGATTTAATGAAAGATCAAGATGAGTTGAAAAAAGGAAACATAGGTACTACAGATCACGATGGTAGTGATGATGTTACTGATGTGATCGATGTTCCTATTGGGCATGGTCATGGTGGTGAAACAATTGTAGAAACTACGCCTAATCTTGAAACTATTCTTGAAACAACAGTCGTAGATCAACTTCCAGAGTTTCCAGGCGGTGAAGATGAGTTAATAAAATTTTTAACTGAAAATATGAACTACCCAGAATTGGCAAGAGAAAAAGGTACCGAAGGTAGGGTTGTAATAGGATTTGTAGTCAACAAAGAAGGCGAAATAGATGAATTAAAATTAAAAAGAGGCATAGGTGATGGTTGCGACAAAGAAGCAATTCGAGTTGTGAATAAAATGCCGAAATGGAAACCAGCTAAGTTTAATGGCAAAACTGTTAGTGTTTATTTTGATTTGCCTATACAATTTGATTTAGAAGACGATAAATAGAACTATTTTAAGAACATAAATTTAAATGCATGAACAACATATAGTTCATGCATTTTTTTATTGAATTAAAATGTGTTGAAAAGAGATGTTCTTGGATGTTATGATCTTCATGGTGTATATGCCTTTTGTGAAGTTCGTTACATCAATTGTATTCATTGTGTTCGTTAATTTATATTGCCCGATCATGCTACCATAAACAGTATAGAAATAGATTGTAGCCTCTGTCATGTTGTTTAACGAACAAGTCATTTGATTGGTTGCTGGATTGGGATATATTGCAATTTGATCATTTTGCTTTTGAGGATTCTCAAGGGTAGTTGCTAAATTATTGAGTGCATATTGCGAAAAAAATCGCCATATTTCTTTACTCGCACTAAAATCTAAATTGGTATTTCCATTGGAAGGAACAGGAAATGGTGAACCCGGCCAAGTATGTCCACCACCTATTATTTTATATAATTCTACCGAACTACCATTGGTTCCACCCGTGAAGACAAAATGTTGAACTGTTGAGTTATCAGTGGTGTTGATATCTGGAAGACTTGTCAATGATGGTGTGGTATTACAATTATTGAAGGAAACCCAGTTTTTTATCAGCGTATCGACATGAAGGCAACTGATAATGCCTCCAACGCCAGTATACGAAACAACAGCATCGATGTCGCCATGGATTTGCATAATTGGGGTAGGGTGAAGTGCATTGCACGAAGAAGCATGTATAGGTACTTGGCTTCCTGCTACAGATGCAATAGCCGTTATTTTACTGCTCAACAAACATGCTAAATCATAGCTCATAAATCCTCCATTGCTTAAACCAGTTGCATATATTCTGTTTTTGTTGATATTATAATTTGCAGCTAATGAGTCAATCATATCTGAAACAAATCCAATGTCATCGGGTGATGTGCCTAATGCGCCAAAATTATTCCAGCCATTGGAGCCGCCTATCACAGTACCTTGTGGGTGAACTAGGATGAAATTTGCAGTATCAGCTATAGGTCTAAAATCTCCATAAAATTCCTGCTGAATATTACTAGAAGTATAACCATGGAAGTTGAATACCACTGGGACAGGACCGCTAGAAGCTAAATAAACTGCTGGAATATAAACGCGGTATTCACGGCTAATGCCACCACTTATCATCGTTTTAGTTATAGTCGTTTGGGCATGTGATTGTAACGAAAAGGCAAGAAGTAGGATAGAAAAGGTCTTGAATAGTAATTTTTGCATAAAAAATCTAGATAAGTTATACAAATATACTTACTTACAGATTCAATTATTCTGTTCTTTTAATCTATTTTTGCACTATGCAAACTTTACAACACACCCTTACTGAACAATATATAGAACGCGAAGAGAAGTATAATGCTCATAATTATCACCCTTTGCCTGTTGTGTTAGAGCGTGGGGAAGGTGTATATGTTTGGGATGTTGAGGGAAAGCGTTATTACGATTTTTTAAGCGGGTACTCTGCCATCAATCAAGGTCATTGCCATCCAAAAATTGTTCAATCGTTTATTACCCAAGCCCAAAAATTAACGTTAACATCTCGTGCTTTTCACAGTAATATTTTGGGTGAATTTGCTGAATTTATTACCTCTTTTTTTGGTTACGAAAAAGTCTTGCCGATGAATGCTGGTGTAGAAGCTGTAGAAACCGCTATCAAACTTGCTCGTCGTTGGGGGTATGATGTCAAAGGAATACCATCAAATCAGGCGAAAATTATTGTTTGTGATGGCAATTTTCATGGTAGAACAGTGAATGTAATTTCCTTTAGTACTGATCCAGATTCACACAATGGATTTGGCCCTTTTACACCGGGTTACATCTCTATTCCATATGGTGATTCTACCGCTCTTGAAAATGCATTACAAGATTCAAATGTTTGTGGTTTTTTGGTGGAACCAATACAAGGCGAAGCTGGCGTAGTAGTACCTGAGGAAGGTTATTTGAAACGTTGCTTTGATTTGTGTAAAGAAGCGAATGTATTATTTATGGCCGATGAAATACAAACAGGATTAGCTCGTACAGGTTGCATGCTAGCATGCGATCATGAAGATGTACACCCAGATGTTTTGATTTTAGGGAAAGCATTGAGTGGTGGTATGATGCCTGTCAGTGCAGTATTATGTGATGATGAAATCATGTTGACGATTAAACCTGGTGAACATGGTTCTACATATGGAGGAAATCCATTGGCATGTAAATTATCTATGACCGCTTTGCAGGTTTTGAAAGATGAAAATATGACAGAGAATGCTGCATTGTTGGGTGAATATTTTAGACAGTCCCTAAGAGCATTGAATAATAAACATATTGGACTTGTAAGGGGCAAAGGTTTGCTCAATGCGATTGTGATTAATCATCCCGATAAAGAGGCTGCTTGGGCTTTGTGTTTGAAACTCAGAGACAATGGCTTGCTTGCAAAACCAACCCATGGTGATAAAATTCGCTTTGCACCACCATTGGTTATTACCAAAGAACAAATTGATGATTGCGTAGCAATAATTGCTAAAAGTTTAGATGTGTTAAATTAAATTGTACGTACTTGTTTCCAATGTAGTTTCCAGCTATATAGCCACTCGTCCATGCATGTTGAAAATTAAATCCACCTGTAATCCCATCAACATTCATGATTTCACCACCAAAAAATAAACCCGGTAGTTTTTTGCTTTCCATTGAGTTAGGGTCTATTTCGTCAAGTTGAATACCGCCACATGTCACAAACTCTTCTTTAAAGGTAGTTTTACCTTTCACCTCGAATGCTTGCGTTGTTAGTATATTTATAAGTTTATTTTGATCTTTTGAGGCCAATTCACTCCATTTTGTTTCTGGATTGATAGCTGTAGTTTCAAGCAAATAATTCCATAAACGACTTTGTAATCCAAATGGATTTTTTTGTCCAAGTTTGTT
>JBILCF010000125.1:0-8414 GCA_044353325.1 Chitinophagaceae bacterium
AGCGTAAATTCATAATTTTTTTCTTTCAATTCCAATGCACCCCAAGCCGAAAGTCGTAAGATAGCAGGACCGCTGATACCCCAATGGGTAATCAATAAAGGTCCTTCTTCTTGGAGCTTAGAACCCGTGATTTTTACTTGCGCCATAGCCACACTTAATCCCATCAAATCATGTAATTTCTTATCGGGAATGTTGAATGTAAAAAGCGATGGAGCTGGCAATTCAATAGTATGACCTAATTGCTGTAACCATTGGTATTGATCTGCTTTTGGGAATCCTCCTGTGCCTACAAATACATAATCTGCTTGAAGAATAGTACCATTTTTCAACTGTAAAAAAAAATGGGAGGATTTTTTTTCGATAGCTAAAACTTCAGTATTGATTCTCAGATCTATTTTATGTTTCGTCACTTCCTTGAGCAAGCAATCTACAATGGTTTGAGATGAATCTGTATTGGGAAACATTCTTCCATCGGCTTCTGTTTTAAGCTCAACGCCATGAGATTGAAACCATTCTATGGTATTTTGTGGTGAAAAATGGCTAAAGGATTTTTTTAAAAAAGATTTTCCGCGAGGATATTTCTTAACCAATTCAGCCACAGAAAAACAAGCATGGGTTACATTGCATCGACCACCACCACTGACTTTGACTTTTTGCAAAACCTTAGTTTGTTTTTCAAGTAAGATAATGTCTAAATCTTTATTTGCAATAGCTGCATTGATTGCACAAAAAAATCCAGATGCTCCGCCACCAATTATTACAAGTTTTTTCTTCACTTTGTCAAAGATAATACGCTTGAGCTTTTAAAAGACATTATGTTGCCATTTGATTAGTTATTAATAAAAATGAACTATGGTTAAGATTGAAGTTAGTTCAATCAATATCACTTATACATTATCTTTGTCAACTACCTTGCTTTTTCTTCAAAACATATCACTTTATCAGTTCAAAAACTATCAAGAACGATTATTCACGTTTGATAAACGTATTGTTTGTCTCACTGGTATGAATGGCTCTGGCAAAACAACATTGTTAGATGCCATTTATTTTATGTGTTTTACTAAAAGTTATTTTGTACACAGCGATACTATGGCAGTATCAAAGGGCAAGGCTGGAATGCGTATTGCTGCTACTATGTGTGACGAACAAGCTCACAAAGTATTGTGTGTACTTCGTGAAACCGGCAAGAAAGAGTTTAGCTGTGATGAGGTTTTATACACACAGTTTTCAAAGCATATAGGTCGATTCTCGTGTGTGTTTATTGCACCTGATGACACCGATCTAATTTCTGAAGGTGGAGAAATTCGACGTAAATTTTTAGATGTTTTGATTAGTCAAACCAATCCAAACTATATGTCGGATTTGATTCGTTATAACAAAGTATTGTCGCAACGAAATGCTTTACTGAAGCAATGGCAACAACTTAGTACTGAAGATCAGTCAATAATTGAGCTTTACAATCAGCAACTACATGAGTTTGGAACTCGAATATTTGGTGTTCGAAATGATGTAGCGGCTAAAATAGCTCAAAAGGCCAATTCGATTTATCAGTTTTTGAGCGATGAACGGGAACAGGTTAACATACAATATGTTTCTCGTTTGGCTGATCAGCCCTTATTGTATTTATTGGAACACAATCAATTTAAAGACATTTTAAGTCAGCGAACAAACTACGGCATACATAAAGATGACTTGGTATTTACCCTTAATGAAATGCCTTTCAAACAAGCTGCATCACAAGGGCAACGGAAATCGTTTTTGTTTGGATTGAAATTAGCTGAATATGAATGGATCAAATCGCATAAGTCTCATAGGCCATTACTTTTATTAGACGATATTTTTGAAAAATTAGATACTGAACGAAGCCAAAAATTGATCGACTATATTGTGGCTACGAATTCGCAAGTTTTCATAACGGATACACATTCAGAACGTATTGAAAGGGCCTTTGCCAATCACAATGAATTGGTTCAGATGATAACCCTTTAAGAAAAAGTTAGATTTAATTTTCAAAAATGTGCCAATACACCTTGACGATTTTTCGTTTGTCATCTTCTAATTCATAACTACGCTTATAATCTGGGTATTCAATGCCACGTCCTTCTATGACCACATCCACGAGGGCTTCTTGGTAACTATTTAGTTTATCACTATTGATTGTCAATAAAGTAGAAATTATATCACCTACATCTTTAGCACGAAAGAAAGAGATCGCATTGTTGTATTCGAACACAGTCATATCAGGCTTTTGTAGTTTATTTGCTATCTCAATAAATGATGTTGAATTCTTATCAACTTCGGTTTCGTCTGTATAACCAAAAACAATTATTTCAGCATGTAATGTTGTAGCAATACCTTCTTGTTTAAATATGGAATCCAATATGGGTCTAAAAAGTTCAATTGCAATTTCTTTCTTGTCTTCAGACATAGTGAATACCCTATCGCTATAAAATGAAGCTTTGTTATATTTGTTGTATTCAATTACATTGATTCCTTTTTTATAATCGTTTTTGCGAAACAAATCAGCAGCATTGTTTCGTCTGCCATAAAAACAGCGTACAGTATTTCGGGTGTAACCTTGACCAGTTTTGTACTTATAGTTTTTGGTATAATAAGTCATTGGGTTATCTTCCTGCACGATGATTTGTGGTTTTGCAGGTGGATTTTGTCTTTTGCCTTGCGCAGAAGATTGGCTTGTAATAGAGAATGAAATTAAAAATGCGATAAAAAGTGTCTTCATGTTAATGTATTAGTCTTCACCAAAAGATACATCTTCAGTTTTAGTTTTTTTCTTCGGTGTCGAAGGTTTTGTGGCTGTTTTAACTTCGACTATAGGTTGATTATTTCTGTTTAAATCTTGTTTGCGTGTCTTTTTTGGTTCTATTTCTTTTGGTTGATTTCGAGTTTGTTTTCGAACCACTTTTTTATCTATGTCGTTTACAGGTTGTATGGCTTCTTTGAGGTTATTGTTTTTGTCGTTGTTGTTATTGCTTTCTACATAGCTTTTAGCAGTTTGAGTTGGTTTTGGGCTAGTAGGTATCTCAACTTTGGCAGGCGGAGGTGCCGAAACTGCAACTTGTGGTGTTTGTTCGATATTATTTTGAGGTATTGTTTTTTGTATTGGAAGTTTAGGTTTTGTTTGACCCAATGAAGCAGAACCTTTTACCAATTTTAAATTGGTAAAGTTTTGTTTCACTTTAACTGGAGGAGTTTGTTTGGCGACTTCTGGTTTTGGTACTATAGTTGTAATAGGTGTTTTAGTTGCTGCAACTGGTTGAGAAGGTGCTGGCGTTTCCTTTTTTGCAAGTGCCATGTTTTTTTCTTCCGTAGGAATTGGCTTGGCAGCTATTGCGTTGTTTTGTGTCGCAACTGTTGGCGTGGGAATACTTGTCTTAGGACTTGGAGATATAGGCGAATTGATTGGCTGTTTTGCGGGTGTAGATTCTACGGGTTTGGGCTTAACTTCTTGAGGTGTATTAGATTTTGGAACTTCAGAGGCTTCTAATACTGTTGATGCAGTATAAGCCATGGTCGAGTTAGAAGTTTTATCCGAAAAAAAAAGACCTAAGAGCAATAAAGTGCTGACACTCAATAAAGCAACATTGAGCCATGGCAACCATTTCGGAAACGATTTTTGGGTTTTGAATTCATTGGGTTGCTGTTGTAGTAAAGACGAAACGATTTCTTCAGTCTTTTTTATGCGATTGTTGAACTGATCGATATGTGCACTTGTGAAATTTAAGAATTCAAGTTTTAAATCATCTTTGGTAATTAATTGGCTTTTGCTTTCAGCAGCTGCCATGCCATAAATTGGTTTGCGTTCTTGTGGTTTTTGGGTTTGGTTTGAGAATTTTAACTGAGATTCTAATTCAGCTATTCGCTGATTGGCTTTATCCAACATTTCTTTACTCGAATTGTCTACAGTCAGGGTTGCAACTGGTTTTGTTTCGAGAATTGGTGTCGATGGGGTATCTTCTATTTCTTCATTAGCAAATGGAGAATTTGCTTTAAGTTGTTGTTTCGCTTGTCTGATTCGCTCCTGAACCTCAGCTTCAAATAACTTTTGTTCCTCTGCCGAAAGTGGTTGATGACTTTGCGTCTGACCGTTTAGTATTGAAGCATCCTTTGTTGGATTTTTCTTCATAATATGCAAATTTTCAATATCGAATCACAAATATACACATTTCTACTATATGTTGGTGTTATCGAATCTTTTCATCACAGTTTTGAGAATATTTTCACCCGGCAACCAGATATAATCGGGTTGATGTTTAAACCATGTGACTTGTCTTTTGGCGTAATTTCGAGAATGTTGTTTGATTTTATCTATAGCTTGTTCGAGGCTGATTTGATGATTTAAATAGTTGAACAATTCAGTATAACCTACAGTTTGCATGCTTTTGAGGTGTTGAGCTGTTTGTAATTGTTCTACTTCTTGCAGTAAACCTTCTTGCATCATCATATCGACCCGAGTATTGATACGCTGATATAGTGTTTCCCTAGGAAGGTCTATAGCAAACTGTAAAATATTAAAAGGTCTTATTTTTTTTTGATGTTGTTTGAATGTTAGTATTGATTTGCCTGTAGAACGATGAAAAACCAAGGCACGTATTATACGCATCGGATTCTGCAAGTCAATTTGTGATGCAGCCTCTGGATCTGAATCCTTTAGTGCTGTTTGTAACCAATTCAACCCATGTTGACGAAACATCGCATTGATTTCTTGATCAATATTTGGGTCAACTGCAGGCATTTCGTCAATGCCATCGCACAATGCTTTGAGGTATAAACCTGTTCCGCCCACACAGACTGCAAAGTTTGAGCTTGCAAATACTTGCTCTAGTGTTTCTAAGGCGTATCGCTCGTAAACACCAGCTGATACATCGTCGAAGATGGAATGTGAGTTGATAAAATAATGCGGTACTGAGGCTAGTTCTTCAGTTGTTGGTTTGGCTACGCCAATATTGAGCTCGCGATAGCATTGTCTGCTATCAGCAGAAAGAATAGAAGTATTAAGGTATTGCGCCACTTGGATTGCAAGGCTTGTTTTGCCGCTTGCGGTCGGTCCTCCTATGACAATCAATGTTTTCAATGGAATTAAAGATTGAACTACTTATAAATCGTCGGTGAAATTAGAATCATCGCCGCTTGCATCTTCTTCCAAGCCGCTTATATCTTCATCTTCGCCTTCATCGCCAAAACCATCTTTATTGTCAAGGTCATAAAGTTCGAGAATGTCTACGACTGCATCTTTTTCGGGTTTGGCTATTCCGAATTGTGTAGGCGAGATACCTTCATTAAATATACAGACAGGATAATTTTTTTGTAAATTAGGAACAGGGCTTAAAGCCGTAAGTTCAATTAAGAATATCCAGCCTTTGGGGTGTTTACATTCGTAAATGAATTTTTGATTCGGATCGTTGATTAAAGCTGCAATAGGTGTTTTTTTCATGCTTAATGCAGGCGCATCACGGAGGTTTTTTTCAACCGTAGACGAAATTTCTTTTTCGCGCGTCCATCTGTTGTTGCTGACATATATGGAAGCTTCCATATCGGTTGGCATCAGAAGTGAGGTTTTAACACAAGTATGCAATTCAAAAAACGTTTGAGCAGATAGTATTTCTATAGTTCTATAGGTCGAGTCGTCTTCTTCCCAGCTTACTTTAAATCTCAGTAGTGACATAGCGATAGTGATTGTGCGCAAACATACAAATTTCGATGAATAGGTTAAACTAAAAGGGGATTAAACTTCTAGAAAGTTTGGTTTGAAATTTTTTTTTCCTATCTAAAAAAGCTATAACAAATCTTTAAATTGCAAACCATTCCGGGTGTAACGGTGTTTGAATTTGAATTGAAAAACATATTTCCATTGTCAATGAATGGAATCGAACTAGTTACAATTCTTGAGCGCAAACCGATCCCGCCGTTGAAATCTATAGCCATTCGTTTTGACCTGTCAAGGTAGAATAAACCTCCAGTTAAAAAGTGAATAGCATAGACTTTTTTTGTTAAATCAATTGGGGTTAATTGCAAAAAAGGCTGTCCCGATCCATCTGTTTTGGTACGATATTCCTCGTAGGTTCTAGTCAATTGTTTGTACATGATATTGCCTGCTACATAAGCAGAACCCATGTTAGTGTTGCTATAGTAATACCTTAGTTCTGGGATGATGCGAAACCCTTTATTGATATAATTAGTCGGAATGGACATGTCTTGTGTTTGCCACATATCAAAAATATAATCAGCTTGGAGTTGAATACTAAATGGATGACTAAACCTGCGTTCAACAGATAGGCTTAATTTCATTTCTGGACCTAATAATTTGAAAGGGGCAAATTTGACCAATATACTTGGTTCATTCATGTTAGATTCTCGTTGAGCAAACAAATGATTTGATGCTGTAACACAAACCATCACTAAAATTATGATTTTCTTCATGTGCAGACTTTATTTCAATACAGCAAGTTTAGTAATGTTGTCGATATCGGCGATATCATAATAAGCTAATCCATTCTCAAGCATGCAGATTAATAAGTCATTGTAAACAATTACATCTATAAAAGTTTCACCGGTGATAATTTGTTTTTCGATAGGCGAATCACCATCGCTAATATCAAAGACTATAAGTCCTTGTACTTTGTCGCATACAAATAAATGCTTGTCTTTAAGTCCCAAACCTATAGGCTTTGATAAGGGGATGCTAGTTTTCAAGGTAGGGTTTGCGAGGTTGGAATCTAGTTTGTAAACCTGCAATACGTTGATATTATTCGATCCGCAATTTCTTCCACTATGGATGGTCAGGTAGGCATGGGTTTCGTTTGCAACGACTGGGTCGCAACCTGTAATATGCTGCACAAAAGATTCTTTAATTGGTGCTATTGGATTTGCTAAAGAGTACATATACATGCCGTTATTGCTGGCAATAAATAATTTATCTTGAAAAGGGAATATGGTCTCTATGCTTTCGCCGACATTAAGCGTATTGAGTAAAGATAAATTTTTGGGATCTGCGGCATCATAAACCATGAGTTTTTGATTGTTGATAGCATAAAGGTAATTACCTACTAATGCAAAGCGCGACAAAGAGCCTGCCTTACCTGTTGTTTGAGTTATGTTGGCACTTTGGTTTGACTTTTCGCATTGACTAAATAAAGAAACAATTAAAATTGCCCAAAGTCCTATGTATATTGATTTCATATTTGAAGTGTGATGTTTTTTTAAAGTGTTTTACATTTTGGATTGACCAATTCTTTTTTCTCCCAACCAATTACAACGCCCTTTTTTTCGTCTGGACATTCAAAAAAAGCGTTGGGTTCGGTAGGTATAGTACCTTGATTGGCTTGATAGACATCTTTGGTGCGACCAACAAGTTGAATTGCATTTAAATTTGAAATATCAATGCTGACTAAATCGTTGAAGTTGTTGGCTATGAGTATATTATTTTTAACTGCAATTTCGCTTACGCCGGGTATAGATATAAATTTCACTTTTTGAGGACTGGTTGGAATACTCGCATTGATAACATGAATACCTATACTGACATCGACTTGTAAGGTTAAGCCTTGACCATATTGATATATTTTACCCGCAGTTTCAGTAGATCTTGGGCTTAACACATCGACAATATAGACTTGGTTTTGAGGTAAATATATCGGTGCATAGCCCATCACCTTCGTATCCTGCGAACGAGTACAAGCAATTAAGGAAGAAATTGTAATGAAGCAGGCAGTTGCAATGCCAATGATTGTATTAGGTTTCATTTTTTTGAAATTTTGAAGAAAATTTGTTTTCCTAAGCTTTAGGACGATTAATTTTTGCTCATTGTTAGTGGCAAAGTGGAGTTTCATACTTTTTTTTATTAGTTCTCAAAAAAAATAGATGAGTAGTTTAACATGAAACTGTTACATTTAAGTTGGAATTAATATCAAGTATTAATAGTATGAAAAAGTTTTTTTTGGTCATATTTTTTATTTTATGCAATAAATTATGTTTTTCTCAATCGAATCTTAATCGATGCTTTATTGATGGATTCAGGTTAGCAGCTTATGATGCCAAAAATTATATTGGGGGATAATTGACTCTACTAAACCTTATACTTCATTGCTTTTGCTTAAATATGTATTAATGAATAAGGGGAAAGAAAAAAATGCTCAACTTGATTCAATACCAAAACAAGAGGCAAAACAGTACATACCCAATATGTTTTATGTTGTTCATTTTAGTTTATTCGATACTTTAAACAATAGATTGGGATTTTCTGTAAATTTTGATTTTTCCCTATCAGAAAAGTTGAATAATAAGATTTTTATATTATCAGATTATTGACAAGAAGTTTATTTTTATCACCTTGGATGAATCAATAGATACAGACGCATTTGAACGAGTCATTTCAGTTTTACAAGTCGATGGTGATT
>JBILCF010000128.1:0-8358 GCA_044353325.1 Chitinophagaceae bacterium
GGCTTCATTTATAATATTACCATAATCTAAAATGATTCTATATTTACTATCTTTAACACTTATCTTGATAGAATGATAAATATCATTTCTTTGTATATTACCTAAGACTTTAATCGTATTAACTTCATTAATTCCCTTTACTACAATTTCGCCATTTTCCTTGTCATTTAAATCAATAACAGAATTTGAAGATTTATAGTTAGCTGAAATCCATGTAATTATTGATTGAAATATTTCATTTTTAGTCTTATTAGGGGCTTCGAAAATATTCTCAAAATGAGAGAAGTCCGATATTGAATCAATATTGTAGTTCAAATCTTGTTGTTGGGTTTTACCTATAAAACTTTCGAATAAAGCCAAAAGAATAATAATAATTTTTTTCATAGTATTAGGCATTTTATAAATGTGAAAGTATGTAATTTTATTTTACCTTCATCAAATAATTTAATTAGAAGTTATGATTATTAAACTACTTGATGAAATACAAGCATTATTGACGCGAAAAAATGAAAATGAAACATTCAGTAATAATGAAAGGTTAGCATTTTGGAGTTTTGTAATATTTATTCTTACGATGGCTTTTATTATACCTAAAAATTAATTGAAGATTTTAAGTAAATTTTGATGCATTTCTAGTACATTTTATACATTTTGTCCTTCTATTGTCCGTCGAAGTAGTAAGAATGTAGCATTAACAATACTTTAATCGATTAGTTTTGTTCCTGTTCTGAGCACAAAAAAACTTGAACTTTATAGTTCAAGTTTTTTTTTTACACATTTAATAACTTCAATTTCAATAAGTTATTTTTTTATTTTACATTTAATCCATGAATGTCCGATTTCTTTTCGCTCTTGTGCTCATGCTATGCGCTCAATACGCTGATGCGCAAACTGCAAACGACTTTCTGAACAGCGGCTCGCTCAAATATGAGCAGGAAGACTACAAAGGTGCTATTCAAGATTTTACAAAACTCATTGCCCTTCGTCCAAACGATGCCATTGCATACAATAATCGCGGAACAGCTAAAATGGATTTGGAAGACTATCGAGGTGCTATACAAGATTTCACAACTGCTATCAAACTCAAGCCCAATTATGCCAAAGCATATTGTAATCGGGGAACTGTCAAACTCAACCTTAAAGAATATAAAAGTGCGCTGACAGATTTAAACCAAGCTATCAAATTAGACAAAAAATATGGCAAAGCTTACAATAATCGTGGGTTAGTAAATTTTTTTATGGGCAATAAATCTGCTACTTGTCTTGATTTTAGCAAAGCCGGCGAATACGGTAACGACAAAGCATATGACAATATCCAACGGTATTGTAACTAATAGAGTTACCCCTCTCCTATTTCCCTTAAAAACTTTCCATACATTTCTGACCATCTACTCCATAATGGATCGGTACCAAGCGAAAAATTGTGCCATATCGTTATCAATTGCCCATTGACCTCTTTCAATATCTTTTCATATCGACGCAATTGTTCTAAAGCCTCTTCGCTCGTCATTTTTTGCTCAAAAAACGCATTGCATTCCATAAAACAAAACGGATGCAAACGTAAGCTTGTAGAACAATTTTGTTCCAAATCAAACCACATCATCGAATACGAAGTCGAAGCCCTAAACCCATTGATACTGCCATACCCCATCGAATAATCATCTGTGATACCGAGTTGCATTAATCGTCTATACGTTTCGGGCAATGTAAATCGAATATAATGTTGACGACTCAGGCTTGTCTCCCCCAACCTTCCTAGTTCTTGTGCTAAAATACCTTCTTGGGAGTGACTTTGCCACGATGGATGTATGCCTACACGATAGCGATTCTTTGTCGATTTAACTAAAGCTTGCATGCAAGCCACATCGTAGGGTAAATTTTTATCCATAGGACCTCCATCGCTCAACAGAAAAAAATAAATAGGATTCAAATGATGCTTTTCATGCCATTCATCCATGAGCGAATACGTATCATAAGGATCGCGCTGACTTCCTCCGAGTACAGCTAATCTATCTGATACACTTGTCCATTTGCCTTGGAATAAATCTTTGCCCAATCCACCCAAAGTTCGCACAAATCCTTTGCCTTTATAACTGTATGCAATATCGATATCGTAGGTTGGTACAAAACTAAATAGTCGAGGTTCAAACACTTCCTTGTCCAAACTTTTTAGCAAAATTTGCTTCAGCGCATGCAACCACATATCTACAAGAGGTAAATCCAAAAATTGGTGCATATAAGCAAGGCTTTGCGCATGCGGATACCGCAAATACGCATCCGGTTCATAAGGTTGATATTCCTCGTACCTCGATATCAAATAAAAAATAGCCGAAAACAAATCAAACGGAACCTGAGCTACAGAAGTTTGAAAAAAAACAGGCATCCCTTGCCATTGTGAAACTTGAATTTCTTTGTCTACAAGTTCCGTTTCGTACAATAAACCTATAGATTCAATATGTAAGTCACAAGCCAATTGTCGATGCGAATAATTTAATCGGAAAGCCTTCGACATCTCAAACTCAGCCTCATCGTGCGTCAATGTATACGTCAATCCCAATACCTCTTTCAATGCAAAATCCAATACATACACCAAGCGAGGTGATGTAAATGGCGTGTATAGAAGCAGTGTGTTCAAATAATAAAAGATTCAGCGTAAGCATTAAGGCGAGGTCATAGACCCTTATTTATTGTTCCGATCAGCAAACATTTGCTTAAACGAGGTATGAAATTCCAGTCCATCTCTACGTTTACCCCACGAACCTTTAAACATTACATTGACGACCTTGGTTTTAATACCTGCGCCAGCTACATCCATCAATCCACGATGCGTCATAGCGAGCTTCCACATTTTCCAAGCCGTGTTTTCAGACAATGCGGTATCATGTTTTTTCACAGCAAGGGTTCTGTTGTAATGCAGCATACCGTGAATATTGATTTTCAGTGGACAAACCTCTGTACAGTTGCCACACAAGGTAGAGGCATAACTCAAATGGTTAAATTCCTCAAAATCCTTTAAGTGCGGTGTTATCACCGAACCTATCGGACCGCTATAGGTAGCACCATATGTATGACCACCAATATTTTTGTATACCGGACAAGCATTCAAACACGAACCACAACGAATGCAGTACATACTTTCGCGTACATTCGGATCCTTGAGCAAATTCGTACGACCATTGTCGAGCAATATCACATACATTTCCTCGGGTCCGTCTACTTCCTTGCTTTTCTTTGGTCCAGTAAAAATAGAATTGTAAACCGTCACGTTTTGACCAGTACCATATGTTGCCAACAAGGGCCAAAACAAATTTAAATCATCGATAGAAGGAATCATTTTTTCGATTCCTACAATAGCCACATGCACCTTTGGAAACGCAGTCGTCAATCGGCCATTGCCTTCGTTTTCAGTGACACATACGCCACCTACATCGGCCAACAAAAAGTTACCGCCCGTTACGCCTACACCCGCGCTTGTATACATAGCACGTAAGTTACGACGCGCTATCAGCGTTAGTTCGCTTGGGGTTAAGTTGGGCTCTACGCCTAGTTTTTCATGAAATAGCTTGGCTACATCCTCCTTGCTTTTGTGCATGGCTGGTGTTACGATATGGTATGGCGCTTCGCCATCCAACTGTTGAATATATTCGCCCAAATCTGTTTCTACACTTTCAATATTGTGTTCGGCTAGGAAATCGTTGAGATGCAACTCCTCCGTCACCATACTTTTACTTTTTACGACCTGAGTTGCGCCATGCTGTTTGCATATCTCCAGCACAGCCGCATTGGCCTCTGCGGCATCCTGCGCCCATATTACCTTACCGCCATTGGCTGTAAAGTTTTTTTCAAACTCTATCAGGTATTTATCCAGATGCTCTATCGTTTTCCACTTAATGTTCTTCGCTTTTTCGCGGGTTTGGCTCAGGTCGGCAAACTGCTGCTTGCCACGCACCACCACCTCATTGTACTTACCTATATTAAACGACAGCTTACGTTTATGCTCGGCATCCATAGCCTTTACTTCGCTTTTGTTCAAAAAGGTCGATTTCAAAGTCCCACTCATGATTCGTTTGTATTTGCTACAAAAATAAGCTATCAAAAACGAAAAAAAAGAGAATTCCTAGATGCCCTATAAATCAAGGGCAGGAAAAGGATTTTTGGAGCTGAACAGAATACTACTATTCAGCTATTTCTTGCTATCCAGAGCGCACGGCGCTTCTTCCTATCAAGGCTAGTTTTCAGGGACATCTTCTTTATTAAGCTGAGTCAATGCAGATGCATTAGACTATTAAGCGAATTAGGCAAAGAATATAATTACATCCGATTTGATGATTTGCCAATATCAGTAGTAATTGATATATTTGAATATGATTAATATTTTTCATTCTTTAGCCACCAAATACAGCACAAAGGGATGATGATTGATAACTCAAATTAAAAACATCATCCCAATAAGTAAGTTGGGCACAAGCTCTAAACGCAACTGTTATTTTGAAAATATACCAAAAAATGGTATTTTTGAAGCAAATATTTAGAAATGGCAAGAAATACATCAATATTACTTGGAGAATATTATGACAACTACATAAGCAAACAGTTAAAAACAGGTCGTTTTGCTTCAGCAAGTGAAGTGATTAGAAATGCTTTGAGACTATTTGAAGAAAATGAAAGTGCTAGATTAAATCTTATTAAAGAATTAAAAAAGGGAGAGCGATCTGGTGTAAATAAAGATTTCAATCCTGACACATTTCTATCCAACTTACATAAAAAGCATATTAATTAGTGAATTACAATGTAAGTAACGAAGCCACGGCAGATTTGGAAAATATATGGCTATACACTTTTGAAAACTGGTCCATTGAACAAGCTGATAGATATTTACAATTGATACTCGATGAATTTAGTTATTTGTCAAAGGATCAATATTCTGGCAAAGACAGAAATGATATTCGAGTTGGATACCGAAGTTCAAAAGTTAAATCCCACTTTATATTCTATACCATCGAACTTCACTCGACTCACATAAAAATAGAAAGATTATTACATGAAAGTATGGATATCCCAAATCGGCTGAGGGATTAAATGCCTGTGCCCAACACTCGTCCGCTGTCCAAGATGTTCGGCTTTGTGGCATCTCGTACTACAGATAAAATGAGTTCTTTGAACTCATAGCGCAACATAATCAACAAAAGCCATTTTGTAAGAGTGGCTTTTTATATATGTATAATTTTTATGAGTTGTAAAAAATGGATATTATATTTGATGATGCTATTAACAAACTATTGAAGCCATTTAGACTAGTCTATGGTATTTTGTAAATGGTATAAACATTTCACAATAACGAGTTAGCACCCATTGGGCTTCTAAAAATAAATTTGTTTAAAAATATTATGTACTTATTTTTGTACAAAATTAAGTACATAAAATGCTAACAACAACTATCAGTGATTTTAGAAAAGATATTAAGAAATATATAAATACTGTTTCCGAAGACTTCGAAACCTTAATTATTAATAGAGGCAAGGATCAAGGTGTGGTTATTATATCCTTGGATGAATACAATTCTTTGCTTGCCACTAGTCATGAACTATCTACTAAAAAGAATCAAAAGCGTTTGGATTCCGCTATTGATAAATTAAAAAAAGGGAAGGGTTTTCAAAAGAAACTCATTGAATTATGATATTGATATTTGTAGACGAATCATGGGAAGATTACTTATATTGGCAAGCAACTGATAAGCAAATTTTGGCAAGAATTAATCAACTTATAAAAGACATTTCAAGAGACCCTTTTAAAGGAATTGGAAAACCAGAACCTTTAAAACATAAATATAAAGGATTTTGGTCTAGACGTATTGATAATGAGCACAGATTGATTTATAGAGTTGAAGGCAAGCAAATAGAAATTGTAAAGTGCAGATTTCATTATGATTAAAACGGGTACTAACAACAAATTTGTCCAATAGCGGCGAAGTGTAGATGTTGAACATTATTTCTTTATTGATCCTTTGATTCTAAAAAATAGTGAACTACCTGCTGTTCAAGATGTTCGGCTTTGCGGCATCTCGTACTACAGATTAAATGAGTTCTTTGAACTCATAGCGCATCGTATTCAATTTAAACCATCTAGAAAGGGTGCCTTTTTTATATATGTATATTTTTTATGAGTTCCGCCCTTGATGGTATCGAAGCGTGAGCATTGAATCGCGTATGCTTACCAACAAGTATAACGCATTTAATAAGCAAAAAGGAATTTCATAATTTAAATTGTTTTGATTGTTTTTATACCACAAGCAAAGGCATAAAAATATTAATGTTTTATAAACAATTAAACATCGGAAAGTAAAGCTTTGTAGAAGCTAACTATGGCTTAAAATAATTTCAGATCGAAACGCCTCGATGTTATAACAACAACGACTCAAATGATTCATAGAAAATAGCAATAATTGATTAAATTAATAGTAGATAGAAATATCGTTAAAATTAACAAAATTTTAGTTTATACTATTGTACTGAAAAGTAGAGCCGAGCAACTACTTTAAAAACAGGGAGTATCTGAAAATCCATAAGAGTAGGAAAAACAAAAAAAAAAAAAAATGGAACATTTAAAAATCGCAAGTGACAATTACGTAGCATTCACGTTCTTCATTGGAACAATGGCCATGATGGCCGCATCAGTTTTCTTCTTTTTCGAGTTAAGCAACACTTCTCAAAAGTGGAGAACTTCAGTATTGGTATCTGGTATCATTACTTTCATAGCAGCAGTGCACTACTACTATATGAGAGGCTACAACCTTGAAACTGGAGACTCACCTACCTTCTTTAGATACGTAGATTGGATCCTAACAGTCCCATTAATGTGTGTAGAATTCTACTTAATCACAAAAAAAGCTGGTGCTAAAATAGCTTTGTTGTGGAAGTTGATTGCTGCATCTTTAATCATGTTGTTGACTGGATACATTGGAGAGGTACTTGCTAGAGATAGCAGCGTATTGTGGGGCGTAATTTCGGGATTAGCTTATTTCTACATTGTGTACATTATATGGTTTGGCGAAGTGGCAAAACTAGCTGCAACTGCAGGTCCTCAAGTGGCAAAAGCTACTCGTATTTTGGCATGGTTTGTATTGGTTGGTTGGGCTATCTATCCTTTGGGCTACATACTAGGAACTCCGGGCGGCTTATTTGGAATACAATTAGTATCCGACCCAGCAGCAGCAGCCCACGCTATGGATATTGTGTATAATATTGCTGATGCAATTAATAAAATTGGTTTTGGACTCGTGATTTACGCGCTCAGCAGAAACAGCGAAGACTAATTATGATAAACAAAATAATAAAGGCACATTTTTCTGAAAAATGTGCCTTTATTATTTACAGGTAAAAATTATATTTTATATAAACAAACTAGGAGACATGATAAAATTTCGAAATGTAATGTACGACAAGAATATAATTGTCAAAGGTGATTTCAAATCATTGATTTCATTATTACCAAAGATTCAGAATCAATTTATTCATTTAGTCGAAATAGCATGTAAATACAGTAATCTAAAAACATCTTGTAGTTGTATTCACGGTAGTGAAAAGCTTAACTCTGATCTTAATCTCAAGCTAAATAATCGTGCAAACTTACAAAGTAGTACTTTAATATCTTCTAAATTTTATGGAGGTCAAGACAAATCATCAAATCTACAAGGGCAAGACATAGCTACACCCTTAAGTATATTTTTTTATATTAAAGCATTCTATAAATATCTCAAACAAAAAAATGTATTACGTTATATAGTTGCATTTGTAATCGTCGTTAGTTATTTGATTATTTCAAATTGGAATCTTCAAATTGCTACTTATTTTAGCAATATAGTATTAATATTTGGTCTCCTTTTTATTGGCATTCCGCATGGTGCATTGGATCAATTAATATCCAAAAGCAAAAATAGTTCGATGCTTATTTTTAACTTAAAGTACCTCTTTATCATTGTTCTGTATTACACATTTTGGCAGTTTTTTCCTCTAGCGGCATTTCTTATTTTTGTAACATATTCTTCATTTCATTTTGGGGAATCTGAATTGATTGAAACACACACTAATATAAATTCGATAGGAGATTATTTAAAAGCATTTATGATGGGTTTGAGTATTCTTCTTTTTATCATTTGCATTCATCTGGATGAGTCTATTAGCATTGTATCATATTTTATCACTATTCCAAAATTGACAAGTATCGATATTGATATTTCATTCATAACTTGGATTTTACCTATTATATCGTTTATGTATATCCTGACACAAATCATTCTATCCAAAAGATGGACATATCTTGGATTACTATTCCTACTGTTACTTGGTATCAAAGTGCCAT